>JBAZFC010000010.1:0-2666 GCA_041653635.1 Candidatus Micrarchaeia archaeon | reverse complement strand
AGTAATCGATTTCCTTGTTCGTCAGGATGCGGCCGTTCAGCTCCTTCGCTTTCGCCTGCGCTTCCGCCTGTGTCAGGTTTTCCAGATATACCAGCCTTGAGATGTCCATTTCAATCAACTCCGCAAACCAGGGGCAGGACGCAGCCGCGCCTCCCCGTGTGTATCCGGCGCGCCGAGATGATGTTTTGAGCGCAGCCGCGGCATACCCGCGAAGCGCCCCGCATCCCGCACATTATGCACCGGACCGCCCATTTCCAATTATCGAGAGGAGCGGCGGTTGCCCGAAGGTCCGCCGCCCTGTGTCCTGCTTGAGGACCGTGAAGGGGGCTGGAAGCAAACGAGGTGATATATCGGCTACATGCTCCAGCCCCCCGGCCTGATGGCCTCCCACTCGCATGCATAGTCATTCCTCGCATTTGCAGTTGGCAGCTGAAGCGCACGCACCTGCGAGTCCGATCACAAAAAAGACAGTTCCGAAGGCCATGAGGAGACCGTTTACGCGTATAGAGCCATCATTCGCTCGCGCGGCTACATCGCACCACAGGACGACAGCAGGAATCGTCACCAACGCCAAGCTCATCGCAAATCCGATTTTATTCTTCATCGAGCTCATCCCCGTCTTCTTCGTTGTCGAAGTCTTCCGCTTCCGCCGCGGCTTCCTCTTCCTCATCCGCCAAGTTGACGGCCAGCTGGTCCAGATCTCCGAGCGCGTCCTGGAGGTCGATCAGCTCCAGCTCGTGCGCAATCAGTTCCCCTCTTTCTTCCAGGCTTTTCTGCGCGAAATCTTCCGGTCTCACGGTTTCACCTCATCTCCGGGTATCGGGCCATTGTCCGTTATCCGGTCGATTACGAAGTCGGCCGTCTTGCCGCCGACAAGCTGCACGATTTTCCTCTTCGCCGCGTCCTCGCTTCTGGTGAAGACGGTTATCCTGGCTTCAACGATGAATTCCTTGTCAGCCTGTTTTTTGCTCATAGAAATCCCCATTTAACAAATTGCTAAAAGTTCCTCTTCCTTTTCAAAATTTCGAATGCGTTGTTGATTTCGGCCATCTTGCCTTCCATGACCTGGCGCGTCTCATCGTCCGGGGCACGGTCCGGATGATAGATTTTCACGAGCTTCTTGCGCGCAGAATCAATCTCGCCGTTCGTAACCATAGGGTCCAGGCCCAAGATTGCGAATGCTCTCCTTTCTTCCGGCGTGACCTCCTCTATACTTGGCCTGGAATCATCCGCTGGGCTCGAACCGGTGAGCCGGAGATATGGCGACATGGAGACCCCGAAGTCCTCGAGACCGCGTTTGTGGGCGCGCATCTTCGCCTCTATGAGAAGTTTGATTGCGCGCGCATTGCCCATGAGACTCTTCTGTTTCGAGCTCCGGTATTCGTAGTCCTGGTCCTTCCATCTTAGACTAAGTACGGCCGTTCCGGTCCTGACGTCAAAATAGAGAGACGCGTCAGTCATCGGAATTCCGAACCTGCGGAGCAGCTGATAGAGCTCCTCTTTCGTTACCGACGCGGGGACATGCGTCTCGACATTCTCTCCCCAAACATCTCGTCTTCCCATTCAAATCGAACCTCCTTTGGATTGCGTGCATGGAGCCGATTGAGGAGGGGCGGGTGTTGCCCCCTGCACGCACGTTTGCCCCTGTTTATCCGCCGAGTCGGCGGAAAGGCCCGGGGCTCTCCCTTGAGACGCGCATGAGGGAACTGGTTTCCAGTTCCATGAGACATCGCCGACCCGCAGGCATTTCGGGCAGGATATCGTTCTGGCATAGGAGGGGACGCGCAGAACGTTCCCGCACGGGCAGGCAACCTCCAGCTGCTTCGAGATAACGGATTTGCTTTTCATGGGGCTCACATCGGATTTGCGATTATCTGGCCGTTCGCCCCGATTTCGACGATGTACCTCTGCTTGTCTGGAATTCCTGCCCTCTTGGCGATCTCGATAAAAGCGATTTCGAAATCGAATCTGTGGCATTCCTTTCTCAGGTGGATGCGCCCGAGTATCTTGTTTCCTTGCGGGGTGGAACTTTTTCCCATGTTATCACAAGTTATGGATAACTCGACAAGTTATAAGAAGGTATTGTTTTACCTCGGAGGTATCACATCTTATTTTTGCGTTTTGCATAACATTTATAAATTATATCCGTCTAAATATGTCTTGTGATGATATGGTAAAACAGATGAAGATATTGAAGGTGAAGAAGCAAGGGGACGGCCTTGCGTTCTATCTGAGGAAAGAGGATGTCGCTGACCTACAACTCCATCATGGTGATTCGAGGTATTATTTTTACGACGACTCCAATCCCTCGCTCGGGGTTATTTCAAAAGATTTAGATACACGAGCTATCGAGCTGGTTCTTGGTGAGAGCGCGATGGCCGAGTATGGATTAAACGTCGCACGGACGATGCTCGAAACGTTGGATGAGATGATAAAGGAGCATGGTGACGACGAAGATTTACTCAACCGCCTTTCATGGCAGCGGACCTGTATAATTGAGATATTGTCCTGGTTCAATTCGGCGGTTAATGGGGCTGGGGCCCAGTTCCCTGAATTAAAAAGAAAAACCCTCGAACAGAGGCGGGTTCAGGAAGCTCGCAGAGCCGGGGGCCCGGGCACAACGAGGACCGTGAAGCCCGAGAAGAAAAAGCCGGACCCCGGGGTAG
>JBAZFC010000009.1:0-2910 GCA_041653635.1 Candidatus Micrarchaeia archaeon | reverse complement strand
GGCGCGGAAGTGGGCTGGCCCGGAGTTATGGGCGGAATTACAGGCGGCAAAGAACACATTTGTAAAAAACCTTGACTATATCACCGTAAAAGATGAGTTGGAATTTCAGGCAAAGGAGATAAGAGATGGACGGAATTGACACGGCGAAACTAAGGGAGAAATGGGAAAAAGCTCGCGTGGATTGGTTCGAGAACAGCAAAGAGCCTGATGGCGCCGAAGCCATAATGGACATAAAAATTATTCTCAACGCCCTGGACGCCTGCCGCAAGGAGAGGGACGAAGCCCTGCTTGCGCTGGAGAAGGCTTGCAGTGGGGCCAGATGCCTGGATCTCAAATGCGTAGAGAGTAAAGAACAGCACAGTTGCGGTGTGGCCGACTGCGTGCAACATTTTCTCCAGCAGGCCACCGCCGAGATTTCAGAGAGGGGGATAAGCTGATGTGTTGCAATAGCGCAATAGTGAAGATACTGGAGGAGGAGGCCGCCGTCCTGCGGAGGGCGCTGGAGGGAGTCTTATGGGTTTGTAATATTAAAACACCAATACAAACCAGCATAGAGGAAGTTCTCCAACGCGCCCGCGCAGAGATTGAAGCAGAGAGAAAAACCGAATATCAAAAAAGCCTGCGCGATTATTCTCCAACGCTAGAGAGAGTTCTGGACGTGCAATTACATGGTTGTGATAAAGCAGAGTTAGAACGAGTAGCAAAAATTCTCGAAACGACACCAGAGGAAAGCGATAAGGAGTTAGTAGTTGAGCCGCTTTCTTTGCGCGAAGTCGAAGTTGTGACCATAACAAAAGAGAACCAGAAAAAGACACTGCAGAACATAGATGCCGCGATTGCAGACTTGAAAGCCCAGGCGGATGTGACGCCGGAAGAGGGGCTTGTTGTTTGCCAGATTGTAAAAAACTGCGCTGAACCTTGCCCGGAACACGGAACCCCTCACAAACAGGACGAAACTTGTTGTTGGATTCAATGTCATTCAGGCGACCTGCTTCCCGGCCCCTGCGTCCCGGCTCTGAGCGAGCGGGAAGAACTCGCTGAGGCGCTGACGGAGAGAGCGGAAGGAGGCGGGCTGTGAACGTGCTTGCTTTCACCATCGAGCAGTATCCACCTTCGGTTAACCACATTTATCGCCCCCGGCGCGGCGGCGGACTCTACCTGACGGACGAAGGAAATGCCTACAAAAAATGGACTACCCTTGACGCTTCAAGGGCGGTGCATAGGACAGGCTGGACTCCTCCTGCAAAACCAAAAGGGAAAAGAGCGCCGACATTGCTTGTGGTGGAGCTTTATTTTTTCTCTCCAGACTGGAGAACTGATTGCGATAATTGTTTGAAGCTGACCCTGGACGCCATCTCCGCAGGGATTGAATACAACGACAGATATTTTCTGCCACGTGCGATGGGGCGGCAGGTGGACAAGGCGAACCCGAGGATTGAGGTTCGCGTATTTTGCGAGGAGGCTGAGGAATGAAGGATATTTTTCTTGCAATAATTCTCGGGTGTCTTGTCGGTCTCGGTGTGCTTGTTTCCGGGATGACAAAGAGACTCTCAGATGTTGACACCCACCTCGCCGCCATCGAGCGAAGCACCGCCCGCCTGGTCGTCGTTCAGGAGGCGCAACTGCGGGAGCTACGGCGGGGGGTGAAGACAAGCATTGACTGGACGATACCTGCGGTGCTGCCGAAAGTAGCGGAGGAGAGATAATGCTCACTCATATTGACCTCTTCAGCGGGATTGGCGGTTTCTCCCTGGCCGCTGGATGGGCAGGTTTCGAGACGGTGATCTTCTGCGAGAAGGATAAATTTTGCCAGCGAGTTTTAAAAAAGCACTGGCCGGAGGTGCCTTGTGAAAGCGACATCCACGACTTCGACGGAACAAAATGGGGGGGGGCAACTCTACTTACCGGGGGCTTCCCGTGTCAGCCGTTTTCCAACGCCGGACAGCGAAGAGGCAAGGCAGATGACCGTTACCTCTGGCCTCAAATGTTGCGCATTATTGCCGAAGCAAGGCCCGCTTGGGTCGTTGCTGAGAACGTTGCTGGAATCGTCGAGATGGAGCTCGAAGGCGTGTGTTCTGACCTGGAAGCCCAAGGTTATGAAGTCTGGCCGGTTATTATTCCAGCTTGCGCCGTCGGTGCCCCGCACAGAAGGGATCGAGTCTGGATTATTGCACACTCCATCAGGACAGGAACCGGGAGTATTGGCGGAGAGGCTTCAGACAAAAGAAGGGGAACCAGTGAAGATCGGCGAGAGAGCATACGACAGGAAGACAGGCAGGTTGGCACAAGTCGGACTGACTCAGCAGATCGCCTCCCTTCCCCTTCTCAGAACGCCAACGGCGGCAGAATCGCACGATCAAAGTTGCAGTCAACAAGTCTATCTTCAAAACCAGATCGCGGCTCTTCTCCCGACGCCACGAGCGGAGAAGCAGTCTCCGCAGAGCCGGGAGGACTTCACACCAAACTTGGCGGCGAGGTTACAGATGCTTCCAACTCCTGCAACCCGCGACTATCGGGGCGCGAACTCAGAGGAACGCTTGGCGCAGGATCGGGGGCACCACAATCAGCTTCCGAACGCACTGGCGATGCTTCCAACTCCCTCGACGAAGGATGTTTCGGGCGGAGCAGTGACGGCCACACAGACGGAGACGGGCTGGAAAAGAACCAGCAAGCGGGGAGTGTCTCACGGAGCGCAGTTGCACGACGTAACGAAAACCCTTGGAGAGAAAACTGGCTTCAAGCTCTGGCCCGAATTTGTAGAGCACATGATGGGCTACCTCGAAGGCTTCACCGAGCTTCCAGATTGAAGGCGTTAGGGAACAGTATTGTCCCGCAAGTCGCATTTGAAATTCTGAGGGGAATTGCAGAAACAGAGCTGCCGCCGGTAGTGGCAGAGAGGGGGGGGGGGGG
>JBAZFC010000008.1:0-3007 GCA_041653635.1 Candidatus Micrarchaeia archaeon | reverse complement strand
GTGCGCGTTTTTGGTGAATCCCGGCCAACGGAGATTTCTGGCGATTTTCGTTGCCTGGGCCTTTTTCCCGGCGACGGTGGCGCTGTTCTTTGTCACCGGTTCTTTTTCCGCTTCTTCCGGGCTGCGCTGGTTGCCGGGCTGGATGCAGGGGAAAGACGGTTGGTTTTTCTGGATCTGGAACTTCGGGATCTCCCTTCCCCTGCTCCTCCTGCTCGCAGGGAAGCTCATCAAGACCCGGCGCAGGGACGCCATCTGTTTCGCCGGAACCGGACTCTTTGTTTTTCTGATCTGCTGCTTTGTCGGCTTCGCCCCGTGGGAATGGGACAATACCAAACTCTTTCTCTGGGCCTGGTTGGCGTGCGCTCCCTTCCTTTGGGAAATGATCTCGAAATGGCGCGCCCCTCTGCGCGGGCTCACATGCTTCCTGCTCTTTTTCTCGGGAGCTGTCTCGTTGGTGGGGGGGATCGACGGACGTCGCGGCTACAAACTGACCTCACGCGCGGAACTCGCCAAGGCAGCGAAAGTGATCGAGGCTGTTCCGTTCGAAGACCGCATTGCCGTGGAGCCGGATTACAATCATCCGGTCATGCTGCTCGGGCGTCCCGTGCTTTGCGGATATGAGGGGCACCTCTGGAGCCATGGTCTCGACTACCACAGGCAGTGGGCAACTCTTCAAATGGCGCTAAAACAGGAACCCGGCTGGGAACCCGCTTTCCCGCCACTGAATGTCCGTTGGCTATTTTTGAAAGGCCCTTCCCCATGGGTCATCCCGCTGGGCACCCCCGGCATCCCGCGCCAAAGTGATCTCGAAAGAAATCCTTGAACCTAAAAACCGCAGAAGGGTTAACCGCAGAGTCAAAGACCCCCGGCTTTGCCGGGGG
The DNA here is from genome assembly GCA_041653635.1 of Candidatus Micrarchaeia archaeon. GTDB lineage: Archaea > Micrarchaeota > Micrarchaeia > Anstonellales > Bilamarchaeaceae > CAIXOA01. The sequence goes on along the minus strand of JBAZFC010000008.1, from coordinate 2,126 downwards.
TCTTTGACTCTGTGAAAATCAGCCCATCAGCAGGAATTATCACCGGGGATCGGTCCACTTCCTGGAGGTCCTCGACCGACTCGTAGCCGTAGTTTCCATTCGGTTTTTTGAGCGCCACCTTCCCGCGGGCATCCGTCCCGGCGGCTCCCATGCGATTTCCCCAAGGAGAGAACGGAGGAGATTGGACAAAAATGCCGAATGCTTTCCCATGGATGCTATAGGGAATTTTTCCAGGATCCCCACAATTCAAATCCGTGCGCAATCCCCGGATTTCGATGTTTTTTGTTCCGGGACAACCTGGGAGAGAACCCGGGGCGGGCTGGCGCAAATTCTCCTCTCGCGCACCGGGCTTCGTGCTGTCATGCTCTGTCAGACATATGGCAAAACCAAATTATCAGTTCGAGAAGCGCCGCAAAGAATTGGACAAAAAAGCGAAGAAGGCGGAGAAGCTCCGCCTGAAGGCCGAGGCGGCCCGCGCTCCTGCAAGCGAGCCCTCCGCGGTTGTTTCCTCCCCGTCCGGCCAGACCTGACTTCGTGGGGGAATCCGGGGGGCGCGTCCGTCAAAATTTCCGTTTGCGAAAACCGAATGCCGGTGGAACCTTTGCACCTGCAACTCAAATCACATCATGACCGACCACCTCAAGCTTCTGGCCAAGGACCTCACCCGGGAATTCCCGCGCAGCCCCCGCGAAACCCTCGCCGGCTATGTCATCGCCGCGCGAGCGGTGGACAAATGCCGGGCCGTGCTGGCCGGCACGGGCGGAGAATACCATTCCGGATGTCCGGTGGATGAGATCTTCCTCAATTTCGCGGAGATCCCCTATGACAGCTTCCGGGCTTTCGTCGCCACGGGAGCCACCGACGCCGAGATCGCCGGGTGGATTGAGAAAACCGCCAAGTCCCGCCCGCGCATCGAAATCATTCGCTGGAACAACGACCTTCGCGCCAAGCGGGTCAGCGAACTGCCGGACGGCCTCCAGGAATACATGGAGGATTACATCCCGAAATTCGTTCCCCGCAACCGTCCGGTCTATGTCTTCTTCGACGTTTACGATCTCGAAGAGCAGCGGATCTGAGCGTTCTTGAACGCCGTCTCCGCCCAGCGGGACATTCGCAGGGGTCAAACAATCGGCATTCACCTGACAAGCAACCCGGCGAACGCTTTCCGTGCTGACCAGAGGAGAAAGGCCGCGAGGGCGCAGATCAGGATAATCGGTGGAGAGAAAAGGCCCTCGCCTTTCATGATAAAAGCGTGGAAGGCCAGTATGTTGACAATAATCGGACCGAGGACGAGGAGCCCGAGATTCCTGGTGAGAGGAACCGCGACCAAGATTCCACCGATGAGTTCAAGGGATTTGACAAAAACCAGGTAGCCGGTCGGTGCGAAGGCCGCCATGAACATCCCTGCAGGGGAGCCTTCGGGTGGCATAGGCGGGGTCGGCCCCAGCTTCAGCAGCACCATGAGCGAGAACATAACAAAAAGGAGTCCGAGCAGGGCCCCTGCGATATTGGAAGCGATTTTCATAGGATTGGGTTGTTTTTTGATTGGTGGAAAAAACCACATGCGCGGGCAGGCGCTCAATGTCACCCAATTTGCTTGGATTTCAACCTCAAGTCTGCGCTGAAATGCGGCGCGAGCATCGAGGCCCCGACTTCATTCCCTTTGGGTCTGATACCCCGAAGCTTGCTTCGGCTTGATTGCTGGAGGGACGACCGCCGTGTCGTCCGTGGAGAAGCAACGGACTCCAGCCTCGGAGCTTGCTCCGGGGTTCTTTACGGCGAGATTGTTGGCGGATATTCCCTGCCTTTTCGGATTTTTGGCTGTCAGCGCACCGGGGAACAGCCCCCTTCAATGCCCCCCTTCGAGAAGAGAAACTGGAAAAGCTGGAGACTTCTGGCACGGAAGGCTCCCGCGCAGCCCAGCAGATAAAACCGCCACATCCGACGGAATGTTTCCCCGTAGCGTCCGGAAAAACGGTCCCACGATTCGCTGAAATTCCTGTGCCAGGCGAGGAGGGTCCGGTCGTAATCCGCCCCAAAATTCTGGACATCCTCGAGGACAAGCTCTCCCTCCGCAGCTTTCGCCACCTGGGTGGCCGAAGGAAGCATGGAGTTCGGAAAAATAT
>JBAZFC010000007.1:0-3154 GCA_041653635.1 Candidatus Micrarchaeia archaeon | reverse complement strand
GGGGAAAGATTTTTGTCATTTTCAAAGTCCTATGTCGTCTAGGGTAAGACTGGAGGGTTTTGGAGAGGAGGATTTTGTCTTGGCCTCTTCCGGGTTCCATCCAAAATATTTCATTGCCGTGCCCTCTGGGTCTTGAAGCCATGCCTCAAGGATGGAGGGGATTTCTTCCAAGGAAGAGAGTTTGTAAGTTTTCATTCCGTAGCCTTGGGGGGAAGTGGGGAGAAAGACTGCAAGAGCAAAGCCTTCTTTTTTAAGGTGGATGTAAATTGCCGGGACTGCGGAAGGGAAGTTTAAGAGGCTTGGAAGAGAGTTTAGGCAGGCCGGGCGAAGGGGATCAAAAAGGTGCATGGGAAAAACTTTAGGTTTGGGAGGGCTCCTAGCTTCGCGAAGCCCTGGGAGCCTGTGCGGCAGTGGTTAGTAGAGCCTTTCGTAAAGTTCTCCATAGTCTAGGGTTTGGATGAGTGTTTTTTCAAGATCCTCTGGAAAGGGCATTGGTTCATCTTTATAAAGGAGAGTTAGGTCTGTGATTGTAATTTCCCCTGGTTCACTTGGACACTCATCGTATCCGGGGGAGGGGGAGCTTAGAGAGAAATCTACCACAAGGGAAAAATCTTCGTCCTCACAAGGAAGCAGTTTATAGTTATCAAAAAGGAACTGGCGAAGATTTGCTGGAAAGGCCCGCCAAGGAAGGGTTACACAGTGTGAGGTCATTGAGGAGTCCTTTGGAAAAGCTGCGTTAAGATGAAAAGGTTGGTGTTCAAACCTCTGCGGGAGCTAGTGCAGCGTCGGCAAATGCTACGGCGGTGGCCGCGAGGCGGTAGGCATTGACGGCTTTTTTATAGGTACGGCTGGCAACAACGACGGTCTCATTATAAGTGACACAGGCCTTGGTATAGGTATGGCTGTCAACAATGATTGCATCGGCAAAGATAAGGTTGGCAACAATGACGGTTTCGTCATAGGTTCGGCGAGGACCGGCGGTGGCCTCGTTATAGGTTTGGCGTGCTAAGGTTGGTTTACCTTTGCCGCCTATTTCCTTCCAAGCAGCCGTCACACATTCTCCATCATGGTTCCAAGTCTTTTTGGGGCCTTCCAAGGATTGTTGAACAGAAGTCATGAAATGTGCCAATTTTGTTTGATCATGCGCCCAGGAATAAGCGGCAACAAGGGCTTTTGCGTAGGCGGAATAAAATTCTGCTTTTGAGGTCATGGGAGGTTCCTTTGGGAGGGCTTCGCGAAAAAGCTTAAGCTTCGGCAGAGAGCAATCCAAGCTGCCTTGCAATGCGCTCCGTCTCCTGCCAGCGGATTAGGTGACAACCGGCGGTAAAATCCCCGTTAGGCTCAATGCGGGTCACGACGAAAGAGCCTACGTGCTCCGTATGGCCATTAGGCTCCCAAGCCGTTGCCCTGCAAGCCATTCCGCAAGGCGTTCTTTTTGGCAAGCAGGAAGCTTTCTGGTGGCGTCTCACGGTCCGCGAAAAAGATATTGGCAAATGTTAGGGCGTTATCATGGGCGGATATACCAATGCTCGCGATATGTCTCGGGCGCGCCGCGAGGTATGTGCCGCGAAACGAGAAAGAGCCGGATGCATTGCGTGCCGCAGGTTGTGATTGATTAGCCCATAGATGCGCGACCATGTCGTTAGAAACTACAGTGCGAGTCATATCAAATCACCTTGGAGATTAGGTTTTGCGAAGCCCTTCGCCCAGAAGGTTTTGCTAAGAGCTTCGCGAAGCCCTGTGAGCCTGTGCGGAGTTGGGGGTTAGAGCCCAAGCTCTGCGAGGGCTTGGAAGGTGTCCTTTGGCAAATCCTCTCGCCAAGGCTTGACGGAGGTTTTTGCGAGGGCCTCGGCAAGGGCCTGGGTGGGATTGCCTTTGGTGGAAATGGTCGGAGGGGTGGAGGAAAATTCCCTATCCCGCAAGATTTTCACCAAGGCCGCGAGGCCGTTGGGAGTGTTAGGGAGGGTTATGGTATGGCCCAGGGAAGGGCTTTGCCCGGTGGAGGGAAACCAGAGGTTGAGGGTAGGGCCTGCAGTCCAAATGCGAGGGGATAGAGGAGAGGGTTCACGCATGGGAGGGGCCTTTGCGGGGTTGGTTGATGAGGGTTGGTTGGTTGATGAGGGAATTATAGTGCATGTTGTGGGTTGAGGCTAGTGTAGTAATTTAGTCACACATGGCATGACCCATAGGGGATAGGACAGGGCTCTGGGAGCCTGTGCGTAGCCGAAGGCTGGAGGGCCGAAGGCCGGGTAGGTGTTGCGGCCCATGATTGCATCATTGTTATGGGCTTGGGCAGGAATTTTTTGGGGTTGATGGCCGTAGGCTTGGCCGTAGGCTGGGAGGGGCATGGAAAGGATTCCTTTAGGGCTTAGCCTTGAGAAGGGCTTGGCTCTGTGAGGCTGTGCGTAGCTGAAGGCTGGAGGGCTGAAGGCCGGCCTAGAAGTTCCAGAGTCCCTTGGCGAAAGCTCCGAGGAGGAAGAGCCCGGGGGCACATAGGCAGGCGAGAAGGGGGGTTTTGTGGAGGAGTTTGAGGAAGAAAAAGAAGGAGAGGAGAAGGAAGAGCATGGGAGGGTTCCTTTGGGGAAGAGCTTTGCGAAGCCGTGGGAGCCTGTGCGAAGCCGTGGGGCATTGGGTTGATTAGTCGAAGTCGATGGCCGAAGGCCCCGAAGGCCTGGCCGAAGGCCGGGGTTGGAGCCCTAGGAGGTCCTCCCGAGAAAACCCTGGGATTGATCCGTCGGGGGCGAGGGGCGGCTCGGTGTAGGGTTCGGGAGAGAGGGGCGTAGTTTTTAGGGGATTTACATTTTTTGAAAAATCTTGGAAGCCTCTTTTGCGCGCCCGGTAAGCTTTTGTGCGCTCATTCGCAGCAAAGGTTGCGTTGAAGTGCGCTTCCTCTTGAAAGAGGTTTTGCATACTCTCGCAGGAAAGTTGGGAAAGCCCGCTGGCAATCTCTATGTTTAAGAGCGCCTGGGCGGGAGAAAGCTCCCCTCGGGAAACTTTAGTGGTTTCTTGGGAGATAGTTAGTTTTAGGCTCCCAAGGAGGCCTATAGCCTCCTTGGAGGTTTGGATTAGCCTTCCGAAGCGGAGCTTGGGGATTGACATGAGAGGGGCAGTCCTTTGGCGGGGTGGGAAGGCACATGATATGGGGTATGGTTGG
>JBAZFC010000006.1:0-3265 GCA_041653635.1 Candidatus Micrarchaeia archaeon | reverse complement strand
TATTTAAAAACCTTTCGTTTTTCGTGGGTTAAGGTTTATTAAGTTTCTGTTATTAACCGAATAACAGGTAGTAACATGCCCCGGAAAATCGCACCCGCCCGGAAGAAGGTTGATCGCAACAAAACCACTCATTCTGGGAGCTGGGCGGCCTCCGGGATGAGAGCTACCTATCGGGGGGTTCGGAGACGCAAAGTCCAACCGGGCCCCCCACTCGTTCCTATTCAACAAGGTGAAACTATGACTGAAAAACAGGTAGCAGTTTTGGTGGAGACCCTTATAGACGCCCAAAAAAGCGGACTGGACTTGGAGAAGCACAAGGACCGCATAATAGAGGCTGCAAAGACAGCGTTCGCGCGCCTCACGCCCGCGAAGCTGGAGGAGCTCGCCAAGGCAAAGGAGAATGTGGATGCGGTGCTGGACGGCAACGGCACGATGAAGATGGGGCGGGCCTATGGACACTAATCCTAGGCAGAGGCGGGCCGAGGCAGAACTGAAGGATGAGGCCCGCGCAGAGGACGCCCAGGAGGCCTGCGCGCGGGAGCAGCGCATAGAAGCGGGCCGCAGGGAGTACGAGGAATTGAAGAACAAGAACACCAACCCGGCCCCGCACGTCCAACTCTGCAACTTTGAGGCGCGGGATGAGAAAATCATGGAGAGGCATATCCTCTCGGGGCTCAAGGAGCTCGGGATGGATGTCGCCGCGATAATTCCGAGGAAGAGCGCGTGAAAGACCTTGAAATCCGCAAGAAGGCGCGGGTCAACGTTCGTGACCTCTTATTCGAAATCGTGGAGCAGGACGAGGCGGATTTCTCGGAAAAAAGGCACCTTGGATATGTATACATAATAGAGAAGGGCCGCAACACGGTGCCCGCCTTCCTATGGTCGCTGGAGAAGGTCGGGCTTGGCAACCAGGAGCTCAACTTAATCACAATCGAAAACTCTGAGGAACTTTACGCTGCTAACAAGGCATCATTTGGCAGTTTTGGTCCTACTCTAGTCCACGATGAAAGAACGCTCATGTTCGTGCTCAAGGCCGACGCTTTCCTGCGCTACCAGCACAGGGCACAGTGCAGGGCGGAGACGCGGATTTATCCGGATGGCCATATGGAGAAGCCTGACCAGCTCCAAGTGTTCGCGGAGATATGCGATAAGTTCGACTATTTCGTCTACGCCAAAACGCTCCCGGTTCCGCTCAAGGAGCTCAAGGCGCTCACCAAAACAGAAGTGGAGGACGTCATGGAGGACTATGTCTGCCATGGCTGGGAGTTGGCTCCGGAGATATTCGCAATCATGAAGGCCGGGCTCATCAGGTTCAGGCCAGACGCGGCCAATAGCAAGCTGATGAAATACCGCGGCCACGCGCTCATCGTGAAGCCGCCCAAGACCGGCGTGTCCTCCATCTCCATGAGGATAGGGACGAACATAGACCAGCTCTCCACGAAATCAATAGAGGGCCACGCCTCTGCAGATGGGGACATCACTTACTCGTCCCTGCACGACACCTGGGGGCACGTGAACGTGGACGAGTTCCTGGAGATGGACGAGGGCATCCTCCAGCACATGTTCAATTTCATAGAGCTTGGGCAGTTTGAGACGCACAAGGCCAGCCGAGTTATTCGGAACTACGGCGCCCCGCGCATGTGCTTCACCGCAAACCCGCAGGACATCGAGGGGCTGGATTTCTCCGCGGCCCTGACTCCCCCCACGCAGACCACGGCGGACGGCCAAGTGCTGCTGGACGTGGGGAACGACCGGGCAAAGCTGATGTATTCCCTGTTCAAGGAGTCGCTCAAGCAGCTCACGAAGGTCTCCAGCGCCGCGTTCTCCAGGCTGGGGGTGATCATCTTCACCCCGGAACTGAAGCCGGCCCAGCGCACGGACAAGGCGTATGACATGAAATACCTGGACACCGCGGACGCTGTTGCGGAATCCATTCTGGAGTACACAAAGGCGGAAACAACGCAGATTTTTACGAAGATGGAGAAGTGGCTGAACAAGCCCATCTTGGACTACGAAAAGAAGCTGGACAAGCTCCTCAAGAAATGCTCGCATCCGGAAGTGAAGAATGCCTGGAACGGGCAGAAAGACGCGTTCCGGCACGTCCGCGGCCACGCGCTCTCCGAGGCGATAATCGACAACCTGCATGCAATCCTCCACGGAAAGGTGGAGCTCGCGGACATCCAGGAGAGCGCAGAAATAAACCTGCAATACATCACCGAAACCAATCTCCGGAGCTTGCAGCACATCCTCTCCGCGGTGGAGAAATACGACGACAACCCTGAGATACTCAAGGCGGAGATAGAGAACCTGCGCCCGGCCTACCTGAAAGCCTTCCTGGTCGCCTATGCGGTGCATGGGGCTGCTGTGAAAGAGACGGTCGCAGTCCCGCTTGAAATGCTCGGGAACTCCTTGAATCAACTTGACCTGGAGACGCGTAAGGCTGCGCTCGGGGAATACTGGAGCTGGACCCGCTTCTCCAATCTATTGAATCCCCACAAAATCCGCCGCGTCCTCTCCACGGTTTTATCCGAGGATATTTTCGGGCCCGGGGATACCGTGCTGCTCAAGCCGCGCATAGTGGAGAAGCTGAGGAAGGCGTTCGCGCTCACGGAATGTGGGAAGCTCCTTGAGGAGGAAAAGACCGAGGGTGCCGCAGATGGAAAATGAAATCATGTTCGCAGCTGCTACGGCGGCTCGAAGCTAAGGAAAAGACTATGAGGTGAAAACCATGGATGAAAAAGAAAAAGCGGAACTGAAGGACTTTGTGGAAAAGACCGTGCGGGAAATACTGGACAGAAAAACCGACTCTATCAGCGTGAGCAAGACAAGCACTGGAAAGTACAGCTGGGACGTGAAAATCTATACGGACGACCTGCTGGATGAGGAAAAATGCAGGCAGGTCATCGAGAAAATCCGCGGGATACACACCACGCTTGCTGAGAAGTTCAAGGGGGAATAGGTGGGAACATGGAAGAAAAGAAATTGACCAGGACGGATTTTGTGGAGAAGGACGGCGAGCTCGTTTACGAGCAGGAGCTCGACTTTGACGGGCACATAGAGATTGAGGCGAACCTCGGTTATGTGGTCTTCAGGAAATGCCTGCGCGCAAAGGGCCGCATCCGCGCCGCGGCTGGTACGGGCATCTCGGCTGGTACGGGCATCTCGGCTGGTTGGAGCATCTCGGCTGGTGAGGGCATCTCGGCTGGTACGGGCATCTCGGCTGGTACGGGCATCTCGGCTGGTTGGAGCATCTCGGCTGGTGAGA
>JBAZFC010000005.1:0-4464 GCA_041653635.1 Candidatus Micrarchaeia archaeon | reverse complement strand
AAATCGCATATACCACCTTCCATCGCGCTCATAGACGTTTGCCATATTCAAGCCCCCTCGGGAAAGAACGATTAACCTTGACATAGTTTAACACAAAACAGATACTCGGCACAAGAGTCGGCACAAAGTCGGCACAGTATTCTATTGCATACCACGGCCTCACCCTCGGGAATGTCTCTCGCAGGGAAGGCCGTCTTTCAAAGGCGCCGCGTGCGCCGGAGAGGAGATTGTCATGGTCAGATACAAGATGGATTCGGGGGGCATTGTCGACACGGAGAACGCGACGGCGAGCTGGAAGGAGAAGCAACGGCACAATGGGAACAACTGGATCTCCCTCGCTACGGGCTCACAATGGGAGCACGAGACGTTGTACCGTTCGAGGAAGGGGAGGTACTGGAAGGAACACCGATCGCAGTACCAGGGCTCTACACCCTTTGCCGAATGGGTGAGCAATCGAGACGCCCTGGCATGGCTTCTCGTCTGCGAGTACGACAATGACGAGATTCCCGAAGAGCTCCAGAAGATCGAAGAGGAGGTGAGCGAATGAAAAAGCACTTTACCAGCGTCAAGATTCTACTCGACTTCGTATCAGTCAAAAAAGAATGGGAATCTCGTCTCGATCTTCTTGACGGGAACATCGTCACCCTCGGAACCTTCCACCGCTTCCAAGACGCACTCGGGAAGGCGCTCGAACGCATAGAGGAGCTGGGAGCCGAGGTATGGGACATCGACGCCACCCGTAACCACGGGGAGCGGTTCGCGACCATCCGGCCTTTCGACTTCGAGACAGAACCGGAAGAGCACCTTCACGCGCCGGTATCCTCCAAAACAATCGAGCGTCCATTCACCGGGTGTCTCTGTCCCGACCAGTGCAATCCCTCTGCACATGGAGGCTTCTCGGTTGTCGAGACGTGCCGTTGTGGATTCGTCCGGGCCTCGAACGTCAATCAGAAGCACGTCGAAAGTGGACGCTGGACGGAACCGGAGGGGACGACACGAGAGAAGGCGATCCGCCTTGCAGCTTCACTCTTCAAGCAAGACCAGGCCGCCGGCACGCTCCATGAGAACGGAGAGGATGCAATGTGTATCTGGTACCAGTCCATCCGCCAAGCCGAGGGAGAAGGCGCCTTGGAGCCCTTCAGGGAGCACAGGGCCTCGATGGAGGCAGAGTACGATCTCCGGCTTGCCGAAGAGTTGGGTAAGACTTCCGCCAGCGAATGACCCACCTGAACCCGTTTACCGAATCACCTCATGAATGAGCAAGTTAATACCCAGTTCTTTGGACCTCCGAAACACCCTCGATGAAGGCCAAACGGCGAAGCCTATCAGGAAGTACGCACAGGACAAGGCCGGGCGCTCTTCCAGGAAAGGACGGGATCGCCCTCACGAGGGGCATTCGGGCCTTTTCGAGCAGTTGCCTGCCCTGCAATCCGTTACTTCGTGGTGACATTGTGCTACCTCGTCCAGGCCGTCCAGATAAGACGCTTCGGAACCAGCCGGCACCTTGACACCCTGACCCTATGTGCTTATATGTGTATGTGTATGTGTAAACGTGTGTATGAAAGGGGTTAGGTTATGGAAAGAAAGAAGGTATTGGTCTCCGAGCGCGCCCTAATTGCTCGAATCAACCGCAAGCTACAGAGCGAGGGAGAGCGGAAAAAGTTACACAAGACCAGGGATAAAGGATCTAGCTTAGATAACCTGGGTAGATTCCATGTCGTCGATGAGTATAGCAACTACGTTGTGGACCATCACATCAACGACCTTGAAGCCTTCGGTCGCGATATGCAAGTACTTGCCGAGTGGGAGAAGCTGGCAGAATAGCTACATCCAAGGGGAGCTTCACGAGCTCGGCATCGAGCCCCTCACATCTCTCTACTACGGCGCCGATCCCGTCGGCTTCGTCGTGAGCAAGAACCTCCATAGACGGCACCTCTCCGAGAGTCAACGGGCTATGGTGGCAACGAAGGTCGCGACACTGAGGAAGGGAAGACCAGTATCACATCGCCATGTATGCCGTGTGTGCGGAGAGGTATTTGACGAGATGGTATGGCACTGTAACACTTGTGGGCACCACTGGCGTATGGACGAATCCGTTGAAGGCAAGTGCAAGAATTGCCACAAAGAGAAGGAGCATGAAAAGCCTGACACGCGTCAGGAGGTAAATGGGCAAACTTGCCCATTAAATACCCAGTCCGAAGCCGCCGCCCTCTTGAACGTAGGACGTGAGTCGGTAAAGCGTGCCCGTGTCGTCACGGAGCACGGAACTCCGGAGCTCATCGAAGCTGTCGAGAAAGGCGAAATCTCGGTATCCGCCGCCTCGATAGTGGCACGGGAAGAGCCGGAGGGAACCCGGGCACGAGCTCCCGGGCATGGTGACGATGAACCGATGGGATACCTGCAGGGCTCACGGTGGATTCTTGACGAGAGGAGCTCACCATACCCGAGGAATACGGCGCCGTCAATCCCGGTATCCTCCCATGAGACGAGGAACCCGGCGCCGTCGACGGAGACCGCCCCGATTTCGAGAGGAACCGGCCTTCCTCTTGTCGAGCTACCCGAGGAACCTCACTCGCCTTAAAAGGGCACCATTGGAAGCCGTAGCGGTATAGAGCCTCGACACCCGCACGGGACAAGGAGCGGAGGGCCTCCCCTGCTAGGATTGAATTGAGAGATTGCCTTTTCGGAAGAGTCGAAGTATACCCAGGTACAACCGAGGTTAAACCCGGTTAAAGGAGACTAATCGGTATGCAATTATTGCGAGGTTGACTAAAATTGACGCTTACCAGAGATGTCATAGTCTTTTGAAATGAGACACGACACTGCAAAGGCGACACTCACATGGAGCATGGTACATGCGGACTATAGAGCTTTGACGCAGTGCGTTGTTAACATAACACCCGTTATCAGGACTACGTTCCCTTGCTACCCTGAAAAGGTGCTCCCGTCCATACAGCTCTTAGAGAAGAGAGCTTCGAGCCTCGATTTCATGCACTGTCTTACCAAGGCATGTATGCAATTCTATACCCGTTTTCTATGACAATCGAGTCATGCTGTTTTTGTACGAAGACATCGCAGGAAAAAAGGATTCCCTCATTCGACTTACCCGACGTTATCCACAGGAGGCACATACGGAAAGCCTTATACACCACGGGGCTTTTTCCGCCTTTGTCAACAGGCTCTTTTTTCGGGGAAAACATTCAGGGGTGGAGGCGATCGACGCACTATTTTTCAATGGATCGGGGGGAGGGGGTAGGGGCACAACCGCGCTGTGTAAGGGTGTCCGTGGTGTGGAGCACTGAGAGGAGGCAACCAGAGACCGCTTTCCAAGAACACGTATTCGGTTCTGGGGTACGGTGTACCAGTTGATCCTTGTGTTGCTCCGAGTCATGACGCCCTCTCAAGTTGTTTGAACCGTTCTTCGAGCTCCCTGCAATACTTCTGTAACAGGGAGTAGCAGACGAGCTCCGCCGTCTCTCGATTGCCGCACCATAGGAAGCTCGTTCCATATCGCACAGAGAAGGCAATGATTGACTGTAGTGCAGACGCAGGGGCCATCTGCGAACAGTATCGGTGCTCCCGGACATCCTCCATCGAGGCTTCTACGCAGACGGCAAAGAGCTCCAGGGACCTCCCCCGGACAAGCTCCTTCTCGAACCGAATTCGACCATCGCCCATGAGGCACGAGACGAGATCGTCCAAGCTCTTCCGCTCGATTCCAACCTTGTCCAGAAATCCGTTCAAGGAATAGTCACCCGTGCCGAGGGAAGCGCGCTCCGTCTCGACGCCGAACCGCTCGAAGGTGAAAGGCCGTTGCTCTCTGCTATCGACAACGATTCTCATGGTTGCGCCTCGCTTCCGTGAGCATATCGTCGCGCTGTCTCCATCTCCTCTGGGGTGAGCGTGCGAGACGTGCCCGTGTTTTCATCAGGAAGCTCCGATTGTACCAAGCTCGAAACGAAAGAGCTGGAAGCACTCGCAAGGAAAAAGCTTGTGCCGGTTTTTTGTGATACCCAACCAATTGGACGCCCGTTCTGCAAGTGCAGAGTCCCCGGCTTGTTCCAACCTCCCTGGATCTTTTCCATTGTCGTAGGACGGGGCGCGTCGTCCCCTGGTTTATACCCCATGAGAGGGGTTCTGTCGTCCTGTGCGAGCTCCCGGAGTGTACCGGATCGTTGGGTTATTTCACCCGTGCCTCCCATCCCCGCAATCCCTATGGTGCCCGTGGACCCCAGGGCCATGACGGGCACACCTCCTCCTGTACTCCCCTCAATAATCTCTTCTTCATGGGTAACGATGTAAGACTCTGTAGAAGGGGAAGTATGGTGTGGGGGCTTGGCCGTTAGGCCGCCCCCACCATCTATGATCCTTGCATCTATAAGGGGGCAAGCAAGGGGGGTAGGCAGGCAGTTTATTGCAGTCGATGGCGACGGCTCGTAGCAAGGCTTGGATGCACTTTCAGGG
>JBAZFC010000004.1:0-6544 GCA_041653635.1 Candidatus Micrarchaeia archaeon | reverse complement strand
AGGCAAGGAAAAGCCGCTCGCCTGGAGAAAAATCCTGCACGGGCCCACACTGAAGATGTATGTGCGCAAGTGGCTTCCGGTCATGGGGGAGAAGAAGCTGCAGATAGACCTTACGAACAAAGTAGGGAACGAAGGGATGACGCTGGCGGACGTAAGCCAGAAGCGCCTGAAGAGGATAATCGGCTCCACAATCAGATGGGTGAAGTGCGACCAAAAGAAAAAAAGGGAAATGACGCTCATGCCGGCTTTGCCGGAATGGGAGAACAACTGGTAGAATTTGCTGCACAGGAGGGAGGGTATGATGATGAAGAAACGCTTGAACACGGCTGACTCGATGACCTATGATTGTGCGCTGGGGAGTAGCTACTGAATAGCTACAAATAGCTATTATCAAGGTGGGATTCATGAAGGCAATAAGACTGGGATACGAAGTAAAAAGCGGGAAGGAAGTCTGCATCAAGCCGGCACATTTAATCGTGACCGGCATCACCAATCTTTCAGGGAAGACGACAACCCTGGAGGCGCTGATTGTCCGGAGCGGACTGAAGGCAATCATCTTCAAAACGAAGATAGGCGAGCGCAGCTTCACGCAGGGAACCGAAGTCCCCCCGTTCTTCAGGGACAGGAGCGACTACGAATTCGTGAATAGTTTGATGGAGGCATACTCCAAAACGAAGCTTTTCCTGGAGAAGGGGACATTAATACGGCTCTGCAAGAATTCCCATTCGCTTCTGGACATCAAGAGAGATGTGGACAGTAAAATGGCTGGCGGCAAACTCCGCGGTCTCAACGAGGAGATATATACCCGGCTCCAGCACTATCTGGAGAACCTCATTCCACAGGTCCAGAGCGCCAACTTCTCTAATACACTCCAGATCGGGGAGGGCATCAACATCATGAACCTGGAGCGCCTGGAAGCCGAGGTGCAATCCCTGGTGATTCAGAGCGTCGCGGACGAGGTCCTGAAGACACGGACAGGGGTTATAATCGTAATCCCGGAGGCGTGGAAGTTCCTGCCGCAGAAATACAACAATCCCTGCAAGCGCGCGGTGGAGAGCTTTATCAGGCAGGGCGCCACCAACAATAATTTCATGTGGGTGGACAGCCAGGACATGGCCGGGGTGGACAAGCTGCCCCTCAAGCAGGTCTCCACGTGGATACTCGGCTACCAATCCGAGAGGAACGAGGTCAAGCATACCCTGGACCAGATTGCTCTTCCAAAGAAACTGAAGCCCGAAACGAACGACATCATGACGCTGGAGAAGGGGCACTTCTACCTCTCCTCATACGAGGGCGTGAAGAAGGTCTATGCCCAGCCGATATGGCTTCCGGATGAGCAGGCCGTCCAGATAGCGAAGGGGGAGAAAAGCGTGGAGACAGTCTCCGCGCCGCAGAACCTCACTCCGCTCGCGAGGTCGCTGCCGGTCCCGAACCCGATGCCGGCGCCGGCTGGGTGCGCCGCCGGTTCCAAGAACGAGCTCACCGAGCTCCGGATGGATTTCTTCAACAAAATCCAGGAGCTGCAGAACGCGATAAACGCGCAGAGGACGGAGATTTACAAGCTCCAGTCCGCGGCACAGCCGCTGGACGTGGACGGGATTGTGGCGAAGGTATTGCAGAAGATGGGGCCCGGCCAGCAGGTGGACACGCAGCAAATCGTGGAGCACGTGCTCGCTCGCATCCCCGAGGGAACCGGAGGCGCGACCTATGAGGTCGCCCCACTGGAGAAACTCAAAAAGAACTTCCAGGAAGAGGCGAAGAACCGAATCATAGGAGAGATAACTGAACTTTCCCCGGATGAGAAAAAAGTCCTGAAGTTCATTGAGACCCAAGATAAACTTGTGAATGTGACTGTCGTCCTGGACAAATGCCTTCATCTCAGCACTACTGGAGGGGGAAACAGAACGAAGGTATCCGACATCTTCAGAAAACTTGCCCTCCTCGCATTTGCCCGGCATGAAACGCACAACAATCTCGCCGGTTCAAATCTTAGGAAAAGGATTGCGGACATGATGGGCACGCACGGGGCCACAGACGCGGAGATTGACGCGACTTACCAGCATATAATCGCTGCGATGTTGTGAGGGATGGACATGGGCATAGACCGCTTTGAAGTTGGGTGCATCAAAAACCTGAAAGAGAAGGGAAAGGACTACATCGATATCCCAGACGAATGCAGGTATTTTGTGTTTGACTTGGAGCCGGCTTCTGGAGGAATGTATGGGGATGGGCGTTATTTCGTATGCGTCGGGGATGGATTCGCAATCATAGACGAATTCAAAGAGGGCGACGAAGTCCTTCTCCTGTTTGATACGGAATACAGTTGCGACGGGGAAAAGGACGATACGCTCGTCCGCCTCCTGAACCTCACGAAATGCGCAGAGAGGAAGGAGGTAAGCCCGGTGCTGGCCGTGCGGAGGCTGCTGGAGCTGCGCGAAGCCGCGCGCAAGGCCACCGCTGCCCTGGATGAGCAGCTCAAACTGGTGAGCGCTGGAGCGATGCAGAAACGGGACCCGCACGCAATTATCGGGACGTGCCCGCTCTGCCACCTTCCAATCTACGAAGACGACGAGTGGACAGAGGGCGACGCGGTGACACACAAGGAATGCCCGGTGGACGTGGACGACCCGGGCTTTGATGATGAGGAAGGGATGCAACCATGAAACGGACAAAGAGAATTGTGGCGGATGATGGAGCCGGCAACAAGGCGGAACTGCTCGTGAAAATAAACGTGAAGGCGAGTAATTCATTTACTCCGAGCAGAGATGCGGAGCGGAAGGCTGCGGACATAATGAACGCGGTACATGACGGCCTGCGCAGGATATTCGACGCAGAAGACATCAAAATCAAGAGGCGCGAATAAAGGAGTGAAACTATGGCAAAACCGAACAAGAGCTACAGGATTGTAGTCGTGCAGACGACGAGGACGGAAGTGGATGTCCCGGCTTACAGCCTTGAGCATGCAAAAGAGCTCATGGTGGACTGCACCAGGGAGAACGACCCCGCGCAGCCTCCGGAGGGCCTCGTGACCGTAAACAAGACCGTGGAGAAAACCGTGGTCAAGAAGGGCGTTTCCCCCAGGAAGAAGCCGCCTGCAGCTCCACCAGCTGCAGCTGGCCTGGCTTCTGCGGTCGGGTCCCCTCCTGGGATGGGGGGTGTCTACACTAGCACGGAGGAGTAATTGGGAAGGTGTAGGTGCTGGCCTTGGCACATACATTCAGCGGCGGATGGGCGGTGCACAGGAGGAGGGGCAAGAAGATTGAGGAGAAGAGAAAAGGGAAAGCCGCCAAGCCCGCGCGTGGAAGGGCTTAAAAGAAGAGAGATGGGCAATAATACTGAGGGATACAAATGATTTCAAGATGCAAGAATTGCAAGGAAGGATGTGGGGCGCTTGCGATATCCCTGCGCGGGATGAAAGGACTCCCCCCATTCATACATTTATACGTCACAGAAACAAAAGACGAATTGAGAATGAAAAAGTTGGGAAGTAAGAAATGCCCATGTGGATGCAAGCAGGCGGCGCCAACCCCCGGAAAAGAATTGAACGTGACTAAAGGATGGGATAAAATGGATATGGATGCTTCGCTAGAATACGATGCGATCGGAGCCCGGAGACCGCCTACACCTACTCTTAATCTACGGAGCACAGGAATAACGTACGAGAGAACGGCTTTTGGGGGAGGGACCACAGCTACAAGCGGGTTTCCAAAAGGGGTCTTAGACAAGAACATCGAGAGGGCGCTCAACAATCAGTGCCCTAATTGCGGATATCCTATGCCTACTGCGATGGAACTGCTGGATGGCCGCAGGAATTTTATCTGCCCTAGCTGCAATAAGGATAATGCCCCGCCTTCGGAAGAAGACAGTAGAATCAGGAGCATCGACCGTGAGTGTAAATCCAGCCGGAAGCCGCGGCCAGAGGAACTCCCTCCGAAAGGAGCGGTAAAAATAACTTATGCAAAAGTCACATGCATCCTCTGCGGAAGGGAAACTCGGGACAAAAGAAAATATTATATTCCGCCCTGGGTGAGGGTGGCCAGTGCGGATCCAAAAACAAAAAAGAAACTGGAGAAGGGTGGATGGGTATGCAGGAGGCACAAGATAACATTCGTGCCATAGAAGGCGCACCGGACTTGGACTCCTCGATGTTCCAGGACCTGTGCCCCCCTCCTGCGCGCAGGACTTCGGAAATCCACGTGCTGTATGTGCGGCCAGCCACGAGCCCAGCAGCCCTGGCAAAGAAGCTGTGCAGGTGGCATTCTCCCAACTGCTTTTTCCACATAGATGCGGAGAAGCCCGATGAGCTTATGGTGGTGAGGTCGCACTAGCCCCGCCCGATAGGGATTTAAACCTCCTTGATTGGTGTGGGTTATATGGCCAGGCTTGATGAGCTGGGCGGCAGGATGCTCCAGGAGCGCGACAGGCTGCTCATCAACCTGGAGAAGGGTGCTTATAGGGGGCTGGGCCTTGTGGAGGCCAGGAGGCGCCTGGACGGCCTGAACGGGCGGCTCAACGAGCTCAGGCGCTTCAAGAGACTCATGGAGGAGCCGGACAACCAGCTTCCGGACAGGCAGATGGAGCTCTTCCAGTAGGCCTCCGACGGGCCTGATTCACTAGATTCACAATATTCACAATTCACAAGGCATGCTAAGATAGCATTTTCCTATTTTTACATAGTACCTATAAAAACTGTGAATATTGTGTATATTGTGAATATCAGACGTAAAATTAGATTCACAATATATTCACGAAAACCATCCGACGGAGCTTCCGATAGAGATTTATACCCCCTTGGGCGAGTATAGAGCCATGCAAACAGGCAACTATGTGGGTTGGAGGCTTTTCGGCGCCCTGGTGCTAGTGGTCATGCTTGCGGCTCTTTCAGGCTGCACTCGGACCGCGAGCACAACGCAAGTCGCGACACAGGCGGATGAGAGGTGCGCAGCGCTTAATGGGTTTGACCGGGACAGCTGCTATTCTTCCATGGCGTATGAGCTGGAGAGCAAGCAGGTATGCTATAAAATTGAAGATCCTGACCTTC
This sequence comes from Candidatus Micrarchaeia archaeon, assembly GCA_041653635.1. Taxonomy (GTDB): domain Archaea; phylum Micrarchaeota; class Micrarchaeia; order Anstonellales; family Bilamarchaeaceae; genus CAIXOA01. The sequence goes on along the minus strand of JBAZFC010000004.1, from coordinate 1,503 downwards.
TTGACATCTGTTTAGAATCGGCGTACTATGAAGGTTGGAGTGATTAGGTTCACGAAATTCACATATTCACTCAAGGGGTGTGTGGGGTTAGTTTTCAAAATATTTTTTAGAATGAGGCTGTTTATAGTGTATATTATGCATTCATCTATATATGGGGGTTCCCCCATTCCCTCCTCTCCTCCTCTCCTCTCATTATTCAGAAAGGATATCGTAGGACATCGAAAAAGTAGCCAATCCTGAACCTCCAAAGCTATTTATACCTTGATGATGAGCCCGTGTTCCATGGAAGAAGGCGCCAGGATGCAAGAAAAACGGCAGGAGGACAGCCCACCTTCTACATCATCCCCAGCGATAACCCCCACTCTGGAAAAAGCGAAAAAGTCACGTGGTGGGAAAGGCGGGAAGAGGCGCACCAATCTGGAAATGGAGACGTTCAAGATGAAGATGCACCCCATGATGCTCGAGGGCAAGGATCCGAAAACCATCTCGGAGGAGCTAGGCCTGCCTCTTTCCACGACATACAAATACATATCACAAATCGCGGACGAGACGCACAAGGAGCGCCTCAAGAAGGCTAATGTGCTCGTGCACAACTACTTTACCAGAGAAGAGAAAATCATCTCTGAATTGAATGAGCAGTATAAACTCACCAAAGAACCGAGGCTGCTCGCCGAACTCAACCACATCCTGAACGATGTGTTCGACCGCCTGCAGAGTGCGGGTTACATCCCAAAAAGGAAGGAGCGCATCGAGTTTGAGGGTGAGGTTGAGCTCAAGGACTGGATGGGCAAGTTCTTCAAGAAGTGAGCTGGATGGGGTTCGACAAGCTCGCCTTTTTCGATGCAATCGGGTACCAGCCGCATCCGGGGCAGATGAGGCTCCACCTTGCAACCGCGCGGTACCGGATACTCGCATGCGGCAGCAGGTGGGGGAAGAGCACCGCAGCCTCCAGGGAAGCGATGGCGGCCATGATGAGGCCGGACAGCCTGGGGTGGGTGGTCGGGCCCACATACGACCTCGCCAGCATCGTCTTCAGGGAAATCATGTATGGCTGGCTCAAGGCCCGCCCGGACTTCGTGGAGGACTACTCGGAAACCCGGGGCTACATGCGCCTCATCAACGGGGCGGAGTGCTACGCGAAATCCGCGGACAACCCCGCGTCCCTGCTCGGCCGCGGCCTGGACTGGCTGATACCCGATGAGTGCGCCCTGATGCAGGAGCGGGTATGGCAGGAGTTCCTCCAGGCACGGCTCATAGAGAAGAAAGGCTGGGCCATGTTCACCAGCACCCCGAAAGGCAAGGGGTGGTTTTACCAGCTCTTCCTCCGCGGCAAGGATGCTGGGCAGGCTGATTATTATTCGCAGGAAGGCGCCACCTGGGAGAACCCGATAGTGGACAAGGAGGCGCTCCTGAAGAACAAGCCCAACTGGACGAAGAGGTATTGGGACCAGGAGGTGCTCGGGCATTTCATAGAGGAGAGCGGCGCCGTGTTCAGGAACATCC
>JBAZFC010000003.1:0-11697 GCA_041653635.1 Candidatus Micrarchaeia archaeon | reverse complement strand
AACGCCATAGACGTTAAGCTCCTCAAGGAGGCGCAGGAGTTTCTTGGAGGTTCTGATTTTTTGTCGGTGATAAGGGGGGAGACTGATGGCTGAATATTTCTCAGGCACAATCGCAGGGATGCAGAAATGCGAACTCTGCTTCAGCCACTACTCCATTCTTCTGGACAGATGCCCGCGATGCAGCGGAAGCGCAGCGTCAAAGAGGTAATGAAATGCAGCAGAAGCTCACCGAATACCAGGAAAACCTGAAGGAGCACCGCGCGGTCGTGAAGGACCACGTGCGCCATCTCATCCTCCTAAACCCGACGCTCGCATGGACGTCGCACAAGGACCGGCTCGAGGAGGTCTACCGCAGGACATTCCCCAACGACAAGGCAAGCAGCGAAAGCATCCACAGATACCGCCGGATGCTAGTTTTCGACGAGAAAATCGTAATCCTCCCGGACGAGGAAATGGAAAAATCCTGCAAGGGGTCGCAACTGATGCTCATAGAGGTGACAGCATGATGGAAACATGGGACATAGAGGCAGGGTACCGGGAACACCAGCGCGAGTGCGCGAAGGAGCGGATGCGCGAGATACGCGAGAACGCACGGGGTGGCAAGGCATGAGCAGCGTTGAATACGGAGAATACAAGGGGAACAGGCTGATAATCCTCAAAAGGACCGATGAGGACAAGTACCCGTTCAGCATCTCCCCAAGAAAGGCCCGCATAATCGTGGAAAACTTCGAGGCAATCAGGAAATTCGCAGAGGAAGAAGACAAGGTGAAAGAATGAACCCCAAACCTCCCCAGCAGCCGCATTCTGTGCCGGAGATGAGCAGTGAGATTAGGTCGCCAAATCCCGCTGCTGGGAAGGGGGGAAGGCTGTGCAAGCGGAGCCAACCCTCCGTCTTGCCGGCTGGTACAACGCCCTCTGGTTTTGATGGATTTCCAGAGGGCATAATGCTCGCCGGGTTTCATCCGAATGATGACGCTGGGGCGGGCCGGCGAGGGAACTTCCCGAAACCTTTGAACCCCACCCCAGCCGATGTTCGGCTTGTGGAAAATCAGAAATTGGATATGCTCAACCCCATGCCAGAGGGCGAAGGGGAATGAGGTGAAAAACATGGAAGAAAACATGGAAAAACCAGATGAAGCGGGAACCGCGGGCCTTGACCAGTTTTGGGACAAGGTGGACCAGAAGCCGTATATCGACGCCGAGATGTGCATCAAGTTTGGGATTAAGTTCCTGAAACTTGAGAAGTTCTCCGGCCTCACGGAGGACCGGGAGGGGCTCATCTTCGAGGCGAAGGTGGTCAAGGGGAAACTTGACGGCCAGGTGAAGGAGCTCCGCATCTACGGCAAGAGGGCGGACACCCTCGGGCAGGAGTTCGGGACGCGCAACCCGGGCAAATGGATAGGCAGCATAATAGCCGTCTCCATCAGGAAGAAGGGAGCGCAGAGCTGGCTTGAGTTCAACAAATACGAGGAACTGAACAAACCCCCCGCGCAGGGGGGTTCCTCCAAAGAGGATGAAATAGGGGCGTATATGCCATGACCTCCCGCGAAATGGTCGTGGACACTGAGACGACCGGGCTTTCCCCCCTCACCGACCGCATAATCTGCATCGGCACCTCCATGCCGCAGAGGCGGGCAACCCACACATTCATGGAAAAGACGGAAAAGGAGACCCTCCAGGCATTCTGGGATTACGTCTTCGAGCTCAACATCACCACGCTCATCGGCTTCAACCTCGGCTTCGACTGGGGGTTCCTCAAGCTCCGCTCCCTCAAATACGGCATAAGAATCCGGCATTTTGACCGCTACAAGGAGAGGAAAGACCTGATGGTGCTCCTCAATTCCTACGAACGCTACCCGAAGGGAAAACTGAAGGATTACGCCGACTTCTTCGGCTTTCCGTGCGAAGATTCCATAAGCGGAGCGGACGTTCCTGAATTGTTCAAGGCGGGAAAATTTGACGAGATATGCCGGCACTTGGAGTCGGACGTCCTCCTCACCACGAAAATCTGGGAGAGATGCAAGGAGTGTGAGCTGGTATGACCGACAAGCCAATATTCTCCGATATAACCGTTGAGGTAAATTTCAAAAGGGACCTTATAGCCGCTTACGCAGCGATGTTCTTGGTGCATTTCCTCATCGGAATCCTCGTAGATAAAGCTGTTTTGATGTGGCTCTTGGCCTTCGGATGCCTGTTTCACATCTACTGCTGGCGCAGACTGAGCATCTATGCAAGAATGTGGGGTGTTAAGCGTGCTGGATAAACGTTGGAGTATGACCTGGGAATATTCGGCACTGCGGCGCGACTTCGAATACACGAAGGCGAGAATCCAGACAAAGAGGGAACGATTGGTTTCCGTCTCCCTGCGGATTGAGCAACTGCTCGCCGAGCAGAGGGAATTGGAGCTTTGCATAGGGAAGAGCGGGGAGCACCTTCAGGAATTGTCGGACAGGATGGGCGGCAGGAATACGTCCCCCATATCCGCACCGAAGAACGCTGTCGTAGTAGACCACATGGAGCTGGGGACATGAGCGATGAAAGGGATTTCACCGGCCGCTTCGGGGATTCGCTCTCCAAGCTGGAGCGCGTCGTCTCCGAGGCGTGGGAGGTGTGCAAGGTCGCGGACCTGAAGGGCAAGGTCTTCCAGCACGACGAGGAAATAGCCAAGCTGAAGGAACGCATGAAGAAATTGGAGGGAAAGAATCCATGACCGAATCCAAGGAAGACCGCGAGGCCAGGGAGAAGTTCGCTTACTTCAGGAGGCGCAGGCAGGAGACGCGGGAAGCGTTGAGGAATGAGGAGGGAGAATAACATGGCAAGTTTGGAAAACATGACAGAAAAGCAGTTGGAAGAATTCAACATGTTCAGTGAGCATTTCAAGAACTCGCAGTTATACAAGGTCAAAGGCAAGGACGAAGTAGTGATGTCAAACAAAGACCATACTGTGAGTTTAAGCAAAGTCCCGTGCGATGTTCCATCCTTCCGAGATGGAAGTCCTCCTGTGGAGGCAAGTATCAGCAAGGAAATCTTCGCAGAAATAAAACCGTTCCTTCCGCGCGTAGTCCGCCTCGTGAAATATCACAACGAACCATTCAATTTTGAATTGGAGTGTGGGTTATGGCTCTCCGTAGCTCCGTTCGTCGGGGTTGTCTTTCCAAGGGGTGATTGAGCATGAAAAACACAGAAAAGCAGGGGATACCTATGAAAAAAACAAAAGACGAAAACGGGAATGTGGATTGTAATGGCTGCCAGAATTGCAGGGGTTGCATAGAGTGCAACAACTCCACGAGGTGCGACAACTCCACGTGGTGCAACAACTCCACGAGGTGCGACAACTCCACGTGGTGCAACAACTCCACGAGGTGCAACAACTCCACGGGGTGCAACAACTCCACGTGGTGCAACAACTCCACGTGGTGCAACAACTCCACGAGGTGCAACAACTCCACGAGGTGCAACAACTCCACGAGGTGCGACAACTCCACGTGGTGCAACAACTCCACGGGGTGCGACAACTGCGCGTATTGCATCTACTGCGATGGGCTTGTGCTTGAGAAATTCTCGGTCTTCAATAAGCAGGTCGGCAAGGAAAGATACGAGAAAGTGAAGGATAAAATCCGAAGCCACCTTCCGTATTATCTGCACCCGAAGAACCTCACAAACGAAAACATAGCGTGGCTCAAAAAGAACATCAAGGAATTTGACGCGGAGGTCATGAAAAAGATACAGGAGAAATGCATCCTGCCGGACAAGCCGAGAAAGGTGTGAATATGCTTTTGGAAGCCGGGGCGGAATTGAGGCCAATCGGAAGGGTACGCTGGGTTGACGCTATTGCGGGGGGGGGTATGTCCTTCCCCCACTACAAACGCGCTTTTCATTTTGCGGGGGGCTAAACCATGAGCATCCTAACCTTCGCCCCGGAAAACCGTTTCTACGACAAGATAAGGAATGGTCCAAAGATAGGCACCATACGCGACAAGCCGAAGAAGGTCGGGGAAACCCTGTATTTGTGGGAGAAGAAAAGGGGGCAAAAGAAGGGATGGTATTGCGGAAAATGCCTAACACTTGATAAGAAGATGAGCATTGTCCCCGGACTTACAAACCTTTTCTTGTGCCATAAATGTAATTCCATGACAAGGTGGATACGCCTCCCACGCAAGATAGCGGAGAAGAAATGCACGGCTTGCCAAGAAATCCGCATTATATTCTCTGGAGATTTTCTTAGGATTGATTGTGGAGATGGGCTGGTTAATGAGATAGACCCGAATACTTATCTTCATCCCTTCGCCCGTGGCGAGGGCTTCAATTCCAACCGCGAGATGATTGAGTGGTTCAGGAAGCACCTGAAGGAAGGAGTTTGGGAAAAGAGATACTGGATTAGGTGGGACTGATGGACAGGGAAGGGCCGGAATTTCCGGGTTCAATCCCCCCAGCCCCGGCACCCACCACACAGGAACATGAAATGTGTTTATGGAGATGATTGAAATGGCTGACGAAAAAAAAGAATTGATAATGTTGGTTCTTTGGGATATTGCTGTCACTTTATTGGCATTTATTTTTATGTCCAGTCTGGCAGATGGGGAGATGATACTGGCGGGCGTGACGCTTATTCTTGGAGTGGGGGGCGTCCTCGTGCAGAACATGAAATTTGAGAGGGTGTCCCTTATGCTAACCCGCCTCCAGCAATTTGAGTCCGGCGAGATGGCGAAGCGCCTCGCCGAGTTGGAAGCCGAGAGGCTGGAGCAGAGCAAGTGAGCGCATGGAGGATGTCTGCCCGGCCTGCGGGGCCGGGCTTGTGAGGGCGGAGGGATGCGCCATGTGCGCATCCTGCGGGTACAGCGTGTGCGAGGGATGAAAGATTATGGCAGGGCTTGACTGGAAATGGTGGGTGCGCGACCCTGTCAGCGACGTCTATGAAGCGTTCCTTGAGGACAACCTCACGCTCGCGGAGACCCTCATGCGCGTCCTCAACACCGAGGAGCAGTTCGGGAAGGATATCGTGGATGGAACGCGCCCGGACGGGTGCCGCATAGAGCAGATTAACGTCTGCATCCCGCAATTCCACACCCGGCTGCTGAACGACATGGCGAAGGCGGAGAGGAAGCGCACCGGCAACGGGCAGCCCACCGGCGCGCACGCCTTCGTCGCCGGAATAATACTCCCCGTCTTCTTCCACACGCAGAGGAAGCGCATAAAGGGGATGATGGAGGCAAAGAATGGGAATCGTTGATTGGCTGAACGAAGCCTGGAAGAAGCATACCTGGATTGTCGGAATATGCGTGCTGGCGCTCCTTGTGGCTGTCTGGTGGGCGCTGAATAATACCGACATCACCACGTGGCTCGGGCAGAACTGGGTGATGCTCGCCCTTCTCGGCATCGTCCTCTACATCATATACTCGTGGAAGCAGACCGGGGTGGCGCTCAAGCAGGACTTAGGGCTCGTCCTGAAGGACTTATGCGAGCACAGCGAACTTTTCCAGAGGAAGGGCATCCTCTACCGGGAAATAGACCGCGGAAGCATAGGCGGGGACATGGAGGGGGACGTCGCAATCGTCTGGTTTGACTTTCCGGGGACAATCTCCCGCGTATGGGCGAAGGCGCAATTCGTGGGCGGGAAGTGGCTCTCCACCGCGTTTGATGACGGTCTCATATCCGCGCAGGAACGCAGGAAGCACCTGCACGTGGAGCCGTCCGTGGAGGAATTGGAGGAATCAATCAAGAGGAAGGAAGTCGTGAAAAAAGCTATGGATGAGGCGGAATGATGAACTACGACGAATACATGAGGCTTGCGGAGGAAGGGATTGCCGCATTAATGGAAAAATTCCCAGCGAGCGCGCAGACCGTGGAGCATATGAAAAACAACGCCATCGCTGTGAGTAATTTAGAACTGCTGGGCAGGGGTTTCGCCATCTTGGGCGCCTTCCCCTTCGCTGTTGCCGGTTATATCTCAAGGAAGGTGAAGAAAACATGAAATCCATAATAGCCATCCTCTCGCTACTTTCCCTCGGCTTCAGCTGCTATAATCTCACGGATTACAACGGTACATTTGAAATCCCGCAGAACGAGACATGCTTCTGGATTGACGCCCTGAACGCTACATATCTACATAACAACACGCTCATCATAGAGAACATCACCGCAAACTGCACCAACGAGACCATCTACGTGAACATCACGGAGTACGTCCCAATCCAATACAACACCTCCCTGCTCCTTGACCCGAGCCAGTGCTATGTGAACGCGGGGGCGAACGAGAGCATCTGCGCAAGGAACGAGACGCTCATCTACCTGAATTACACCGCAAACATCACGCAGGTCTCCCCGATGCAATACAACACCTCGGAACTCCTTGAGCAGGGGCAGTGCTACATAAACGCGAATGCCAACGAGACCACCTGCGCGCAGAACTACACCACAGTGAACAACACCATAGACACCTGCCCCATCCCGTGGACAATCAAGCAGTTCGACATCGTCCCCGGGGAGATGCTGACCGTGGCGGAGTGCAAGGCGGTCTTCAACTGCGGGGACGCCCCCGCGGAAGGAGTGAACATCACCCAGCCGGACTGGCTGCGGTCGTGCAGTTCCCCTGCCTTCGGGTGGGGCTGCATGGACTGGCTCTATGAGAACTGCGAGGAAAGCGAGCAGCAGACGCAGGATTACGCGGAATGCCACGAGCGCCTGCGCGAGCAGGACGTGGGGGAGATAAGCTCCCTGCAATCCGAGAACGAGGGCCTGAACAGCCAGATTGAATGGAAGGACGGGGAGATTAGCCGCTTGGGGCAGAATATCACGGGCTTGCAGGCGGAAAACGAGCAAATCCGGGCTGGCGGCTGGGCGTTTATGCAGCCCCTCCTCATCCTTGCAGGCGTCATAATGATTGGATATACCGTCTTCAAGAATACGAATTTTGGCAGGGTGGCAGCCACTCCGAACCCGAACGGGAAGCCCCGGGAGGCAGAAAAAGCCGGATTGCAGGACAGGATGTCCAGGTTTGATTTTACGAAGAAGGAAAAGGTGAAATAGATGAAAAACAGGCAGATACAGCAGAACCAGTGCGCCCACCTGGACGAGCCGTTCAGGAAGGCTAAAATCATGCTCGCGGGGAATGCGCGGGATGCGGCTCGCGAGGGGAAGGATTGTACCCAATCACCCCCATCCCGCCATACTCATAAGGAAGAGAGGTGCTGCCGTGACTAAAACATACACATGCCCGCTATGCGGAGCCGCGGAGAAGGGACATGGATGGAACGCCAGGATGAAGAAGCATCTGGAGGAGCACGGTTTTTCCGGCATGCAGGCGGATGACGCGATAATGTCTCTTCGGGGTGCTCCGATTCCGTTCCCGAAACTTGTGGCACCAGCCGCGCAACCACCCGCGGAAACAATCCCCCCGGAGCATGCGCCCGGAGGGGACGCGCCGGATGAGGACGAGAACGGGGAGCCGTTGCAGAAGGGCGAACCGGCTGAGGAAGAACCAAAAGTGGAGGAAAAGGAAGAACCACCCCCAGAACCGCCTCCCGCCCCTCTCTCCGAATCAATCGCGACGGTGGCTAAGAAGTCCGTGGAGGTTGAGGCGGAGATGGAAATGGAGGATTCCGCAAAGCAGGAACCGGAGGAAGAGGAGATAGTCCGGCATATCGGGCAGGTGGATGAGGAAAAAGGGAAGAAGAAAATAAGCATGGAGCGCTCCCTGAAGTGGAACGTCATGGAGCATGACTTCAATATCCATCTGGCACAGTTCAAGCGGGCGATGATGTCCGGGAACAAGATGGAAGAAGACCTCGCCATGAACGAGATAATCAAAATCACGCAGGAATTATTCAAGTTCACGGAAAGGCATTTCAGGGTGGAATGATGGATTTCCTGTCAGAACCTTGGTTTGGGATTGGGCTTTTTCTCATAGGAGTATTGAGCGTCATTTTCAAGGATGAGATAAACGCCAAGATGCTCAATAGGGCCGGGACGCAACTGTTTTATCCTAAAAATCTGTTGCGCAAGGGCGCGCCCGTGGCGAAGGCGTGGGTCATCCAGGAGGATAAGATACCCCAAGCCGCTTTGGTGGGGAAGGACAAGCGCCTTGTCGGGAGCAGCATCTGGTATATACGCATCACAGATTTGTCCAACCCTCCGAGGGAGGAGTATGTCTGGATAGCCCACCGGCCGGATGTCGCGTTCCAGAAAACAAAGATGTTCAGGGATTTGGAGGACTATATGCTCACGGACGACCAGCTTCAGGACTTCATCCATATCGAGCGTCTTGTCAGCGTGAACCGCTCCCTGCGCGCGGAGAACATCCGCTTGCAGAAGCCGGTGGCGGAAGTGGCGGTCAAGCAGGCAGAGATGATAGGGAAGATAAGGAAGGAGACCGGGCCGTCCGTCCTCCTGCCCAACAAATACGGGCAGCAGGGCGGCGGGCATATCGGCGAACAGCCGATTTCAACAGACGGAGCGCAGGGTGAGGCAGGATGATGCCGGAGGAAGTAAGGAACAGGACAGGGTTGGACGATTTCAGGAGGGTGCCGGAGAACTTCACCAGCAAGATTATAGAGCTGGACGAGGTCCGAGCCTTGGGGGACAAGGAGATAACCGCCACGGATTACTTCTTTGAATCCTCCCGCATCAACGCCATGATGAAGACGTGCGGGCAGGAGACGGACTTGAAGGTGGATGAGGTCTTCGCGGAGCTGGAAGCCATGGAGCAGAACCTCAACGAGATAGGCGCGGATACGGTCACAGACCTCACCTGGGAGGCGCGGGAGCAGTTGAGGCGCCTGCGGGTCTCCATAGTAGTGATGTTCTGCTTCTCGCTGCTGGGCATGGACATCAACGAACAGCACCACAAGAGGCTGGACAGCCTGCTCAGGAGGGTGAAGGACAACGCCAAGCAGGCGGTCATGGAGGACGTGCAGAAGGCTACACCTGAACTGATGGAGAAGCTGCTGGAAATTATGGACTTAGGGAGGATGAAGCCCAAGGAAGTGATGGACCAGGCGCAGAAGAGGATGGCGAGCAGGGGTGCTTATGGCGAAAAGTGAAGCCCGCGGGAGGAAGCCGGACAACTACGCGCTGGAGATAATCCAGCGCCAGCGCGAGGACCAGCACCTCAACAGGATAGTGGAGGCGCTCGGGTTCAGGAAGCCGATAGTCCAGGATGGGGAATATGTGGACATGTGGGCGGATGACTGCGATGCTTCGCCCGTCCCCCTTACGTGGATATGCCAATCATCCTCTTTTATCGGGGGGACTACCGGGAAGGGGAAGACGAATACCGTGGAAGCTATCCTTGCGAGTATGGCGAAGATGGGCATCGGATTCTCAGTCATAGACCAGGAAAACGAGTATTTCCCTGATTCTGTTGCGTCAAGGTTCGGGGTGATGCGCATAGATGCTAAGAGATTCGCGGACAACGACGAGATAATAAAAAAACTCGCCATTACCGTCGTGTTGCAGAGCAAGCGGGTTGTTATCTACTTCACCGGCATGTCGCAGTATGAGAAATGCGATTTTCTCCTCAAATACATGCGGGCGCTCTATTGGATATGCGACAAGCTGGAACCGGAAGAAAAAATACCACACATCCTCTGCATAGACGAGGGTAGCAACTTCTTTCCGCAAAGGATGGATAGTTCCTATGACAAATACCAGGAGCTCAATAATGAAGCCAGCCTTGCTACCCGGGCAGGGAGGAAGAGGGGGTTGGCGTTCATGGTTGCCACGCAGTCCATGAAGGACATCCAGAAGGCGCCGCTTAGGCAGATGGACAACAAGATTTTCCACGGGGTGAGCGATGCCAGCGACATAATGGCGTATATCTTTGTATTGAAACGGAGCGGAGAACGAGGTATGACGAGCTGGGCGTTCAGGGTATTCCCGAAGATGGTCGCCGGGGAACTGTATTTCATACGCGGTTCCCACATCATTTTCGGCAGGGCGAAGTACATGCCTTGGCACGTCAGCGTGACTCCGAACCCATACAAGAGGGCAACCCAAGCGCAATTAAAGAAGTACTCACCAGACCTATTAGACCTTGAGGCGATGACATGAAGGCAAGGAAACTTTTGATATGCTTGTTCAAGAAGCCAAATATTGAGAAGGCGAGGCGCAACCCCCGGTGCAAGAACCCGGACACGCTCGGGCCCACCCCGTACTTTGACAAGCCGGGCATCTACGCCACGGATGCGCAGGTGGAGGAGATACGCGCCAGGAGGGGGAAGATAATAGATAGTATTAGGGAGCGCCTCTCCCAACGGGGCTACCACTACAGGTTTCAGATATTTGAGCACAAATCCCCGGCTGGCTTCGCCTTTCCCAAGTCCTACCGCTTGGGCCGCGGGCCCGTACTACTGTACGAGGGGTGGGTATGAACGCCTTTTTTGATTTTTTAAAAAACAGTACTTGTCACGAAAACAACAGTTGATAGATATGAAAACAAGAAGAAGAACAAATAGGCAGGCTGTAGATAGTAAAAAGGTCATTTTCACAAAGAACCCCGGTGATGCGAATGGAAGAAAATAAAACATCTGATTTAGTCCCCTTTTCGGAGGGTGAGGGGACTAAAAAAATACCATTAAAGAAAATCTGTGTCAAGGTCTACTTGAACGAACCAGAGTTTATCGAATGGACCAAACTTGCGGAAGATGCCGGAACAAGGAGTAGGGGACTAAAACCATTCAAGCTGAAACCGCATGGCTTTGCAGATGAGAGGCTGGCCAATACCAAGGGACTGGTCAAGTTCATAAAGAAGGTTGTAATGCCTAATTGGAAGGATGGCGAGAAGGAGAGGACAGCTGCTAAAATCCGGCTCCATGAAGAAGCAAAGAAGCTCGGGATGAAGGTACAGGAATAGTGGAAATTTTCATAGGGTATTTTAGGGTATTCTAGGGTAAAATACCCTAAAATAATAAAAAGACTTTTATACTCCCTGCCATTCTCACCTCTGCAGTGATACAAATGGATTGGAAGAAGATATTGGTTCCCGCCGGTATAGGTGGCGTTTTCGGTGCGATTGTTTCTTTCGCCGGTGACCCCATACAAGGCGTGATGTCTTCTCTTCCTCTTGTAGGTTCGCTGGTTGCGGGCGCCGTAGTTTCGGCGGCCGTGGTCGGAGCAGTCGTCTATACGGCTATGGACGCTCTCGGAATCAACAAGATGGTGGGAGACGTCGTTTCCGAGGTGTCCTGAATGGCAAAAGACAAAATAATTTACGTGCTCCTTTTCCTTGGGGCGCTTTGGGTTCTGGGTGGAATGCCAGGGCTTCCGCAGTCGGTAGCACCGGCTGAGGAAGGCACTCCGGGCGGGGCGGGCTACAATCCTACCTCCTTTGATACTGCAACGTTTACCCACACCGGGTACACGGGCAGCTGGGGAGAAGCAGGGGCGAAGACTGCCGTAGGCGCGACATTCACATCGGTGAACGCCGAGGGTACCGCTCTGGTGAATGATGCCGCGGACAACACCACGGACACCACCGTCGGGGAGACGATAGACGTCTACTGCACGGGCGCGTCCTACTACTGCGACCCGCTGTTGGATTACGCAATCACCAACAGGGCGCCGAGCAGGGACATAGAGGTTTACTCGGTTGCAGCCAAGACGAACATGGAGATAATCGTCTACGACAACACCGAGACGACCGCACTGACCGCTGATGACGACGCCAACAACCCGGCTGACTACGCGGGCGGCTCTCTGGGC
>JBAZFC010000002.1:0-61415 GCA_041653635.1 Candidatus Micrarchaeia archaeon | reverse complement strand
AACAACACGGCTGACTACGCGGGCGGCTCTCTGGGCGCTGGGGAAGTGAGTGCATACTACGCTAAATTGAGCACGAAAGTGGCTGACGCCACCTTTGACCTCAAGGCGGCATGCACCTTCTACTGCGGCGGTGAAGTGGACGACTTCACCATGGAGCATTCCGGGTGGAACGAGGTGACGATGCCTGCGTACATCGCTGGCGTGAGCATGGACATGAGGGACGACACGAACGTCTCAACCACGTGCACGTACAAGCACTGCTACGAGGTAGACACCCCGATAAGGATGAACGAGTGGGATTCCGCGAAGTACAAGTTCGTATTGGACACCGATGACAGCACGGGCCCAACAGCGAACGGGGACAGCTACTTCGGCGCGGTGTTCCTTGATTCATCCTGGGAACTCAACAACGATGGTGACAAAGTCCTCAACGTCTGGTACAAGGACGGTGACGGCTCTGAGGACCCGAGTTCCATAGGGCTGGACGAGCAGGCGGACATGCCGGGTGTGAACGCCACGAACATGGTGAACATCGGGCTTGACACCTTCTTCACGATAGAGCCGCAGTGAGCGGCTCTATTTTTTCTTTTTTCCCTTTTCGGGAATTAGGATAGCGGAGGGAGGTGCTGAGGATGGACACGAAAGGAAAGTTGCTTGCGGCTGCGGTAGTGATAACGGCAGTGCTTTACATGCTCACCGGGGGTAATTTTGACCTCCAATCAATATCCATAGGGCAGACGCTTTACGCCCAGATGGATTCCGAGGGAACGTTCGGACCGGCTTCCGAGTGGTGGGTCGCTGACCTAAGCATGAGGACGGGGGAAAATAATATTCTGATGTACTCATTCACGCCGGAGGGGGAATCAGAAGCGGCTCCGGCATATCTCAGGGTACTTTCTACTCCATCTGAGTGCAGGTATTCACTCTTGAACAGAAATGCAAATTATCAGGGGGTAGGAGGAATAATCTATTACGAACTCGGCACCCCGAAACGGAACATGCCGATAGTGGCGACCGTGAACAAGGGAACCTACAATAAGACCGTTTTCATCAACGCGGCGAATGTCGCGGACAGGGCGGAATTTGAGATTTCAGACCCGAAGGATGGAGTAGGAAGGCTGATAATCATGCCAGAAGGCCTCCACATGAGCGAGACGGATTGCGCCTCCTCAAATAATATCGTCGTTCTCATCAAGGATGACAATACAGTGGTGATTGCGGATAGGACCCGCTTTGAGACCGCGCTTCCGCTTCTTACGCTCTGCGAGGCAGCATGCCATCCGGCTTCAGGCGGAATCAGCCAGGTATGCACCTCTGTTAATTTTATAGAGAGTTGGACAGGAATAAATTTCAACCCATGCAGGGGATGGAAAAAGCAGGTACTTGACGCCCCGAAGCCGGCCTCCTGGAGCGAAACACCCGTACAAATGACCTACAATAGCAAGACGAGGGAGGTTTCCTATATCCATTCACACGGCACCGGCCAGCTGAGGATTTACGCCAACGCGGACTTCTTTGACATGGAGCCGGTCGCAGGGGAGACCGCGGCGCTCGCCCCGAAGATAAACAGCGTCACCGCGGAGACCGTGCAGGAGAAGGCCTCCATTTACGTGCGCGCGAGCATAACCAACCCCGCAACATACCCGCAGTCCATAGCGGTGCGCGGGGAGGCGCAGGGCGGAACCTTCGGGGTCACACAGAATTACGCTTTTGAGGCGGGGGAGACCAAGACCGTCTCTATCCTCTTCGCCGCTCCGGCAACGGACGGGGATGAGACGCTGACGAACAAGCTCCGCGCATGTGTGAGCAACGTGCTCAGCGAGGCATGCGACGAGGAGACTTTCCAGCAGAGGGTCACGCAGCTGCCCGACCCGCTCCCCATCATAGGGGAATGCTCCGCGGATTACGCGAGGAACCCGGGAAACGCATATTGGGATGACGAGGAGTGCATCTGGATATGCAACCAGGGGTACAGCGCCGTCTATGACGAAAGCATGGGGAAGAACATCTGCCAGCCGGACGGAACCAAAACGGAGGAGGGAATATCCTGGGAAATGCTCGCAGTAGCGGGCGCGGTCGTGCTGGCGGCCGGTGCGTATTTCTTCAAGGGGCGGAAGTGATGGGAGACCTGGACTTCCTCAAGGACCAGAAGGTCCAGCTCGTAATCATCCTGTTCGGCTCCATAATCGGAGGGGCGGTCTTGGGGGGAATGATTACGGATTGGCTCCACCTGCAGGATTTCCAACTGTTCGGGCAGCAGATTGTCTGGCATTCCGTCTTTGAATCCCTCTCCGTTGGGATAATGGCCCTCGCGCTGGGCACATGGTGGGGTGGAAAGAGATGAGCCGGAACAAGAACCTCGTCATTTTTGCCGTTGTGCTGCTGGTCCTCACGCTCTTCGGGGAGGATGTGTACAACTCAATCAGCGGCGGAGGGGACACCCTCACCTTGCAGAATGGCAACTATCAATCCTCAGACCCGTTCTTCAACGGCCCGGTGCAGGTCCTAAATATAGTAGTGAATGGGGCGGGCAACAGCTGGAGCGGAACGCTTACGCCCGACCTTATAGGAAGCATCACCGGGCATAGGCCATCCGGGGCGTATGACCTGCGGGTGGAACGCCTTGAGGAGACCTGCGAATATACGATAAACTCCGAGGCAATCCCGCTGAACATGTACACCGTGTTCAACGCCCCGTTGGTGAAATCCTGCTCCCAATCCCCCACCGGCACCACATGGTTTACCGGAAGTTCATGCAGCTACGTGGGAAGGAGCGGCGGCATAATCACAAGGACGTGGACGGACAGCAGCGGAACGGGATGCAACTACCACGCCACATGCAGCTTCGTGACAGCCAACAGGGCAGCTACCGGCTATTATCTTGACCCAACCACGACGTACTACAATAAAATAAAGGTGACCTTCACGGCTGGCGGGAAGGATTACGAGATAATCCTTGACCCTAACAACCTGGAGGGAAGCATCCCTGAAGTCGTGAGGGTGAAGTTCCTCGGCTCGTTCATGGGGCAGCAGTCCTGCCCGTCCATGTCCTCCAACTACATGGCATACCGCTCTGCGAACACCAACCAGCTCGAACTCCGCAACAAGTTCACAGTGGAGCAGGCGCGCAGCCAGTGCATGGCCGTGAACGCCAATAATTACCTCTCATGCAACAGCGCAGTGAACACGGCCGCGAGCGAGGCGCCGATGAGCATGTTCTCCTGCCAGGTCATAGATTGGGCGGGGGAGGGAACATCCGCGAAGATAAAATGCCGCCCATCCTCTCCGGTCACAATCCCGCTTTTGCAGGTCACCATCCCGGATTCAACCCCGGTGGTGACGCACGTCCCGGTCGGGGTGCCTGAAATCCTTGAGGCGAAGGCGGGCAACGTGGAAGCCGCGGACTTCTCCCAGGTGCTCGTTAAGGTGAAGAACAGCGGGGAGGATGCCTCTTTTGATGTGGCGCTTGACTGCGGAAGGCTATCCCCCACGAGCAAAAGGATAAACCTCATGGCGGGGGAAACACAGGTCGTCTCCATTCCGTACAACGGCGCGGGCCTAATAGAGAAATGCACCGTGGAGATGACAGACGTGAACAAGGCGGAGAACCGCGACCAGATGGAGGTCACCATCAACATCGCGCCCTTCTGCGACCGCAGCCAGCCCAGCCCCGCGCACGTGCTCGCATACACGCGGGAGTACGGATGCTGGTGGGTATGCCCGAACCAGCATACGGATAATATTTTTGAGAGCGACTGCGCGGCCATAGATTACCCGCAGGTTGAAGCCGGAAACGAGAGCCAGAACGATTACCTGGACAGCATGAGGGCGCAATACCGCGGCTTCGCGCACTGCACCCAGGAGGGGAAATACGTGAGCGTGAGTTCCTATCTCCAGGATGGCACGGAGTTCATCCCGCAGGAGAGGGCACACAAGGTCTGGCTCGGGGCGCCGGTCTGCAAATATGCAGATGAGTACGGCTACGAGAACGGGGTCGCAATCACGGATAATTACCAGTTCATATACGGAGTGATGCCCAACGTCGGGGCAAGCGAGGAGCCGAGTTTCACTGCGCCGCAGTTGCCTGGCTCCTCCCCCCTGGGCAACGTCTACGTGCCGTTGCCAAGCGTTGAAAACGTGGATAACACGGTGAGGGAAACGACGGGCCAGCCGCTGTGGCTTGTGGCCGCGCTCCTGGTGGTGATAGCCGCAGTGGGCTATTACGTATGGAGGAGGGGATAGTGTGGAAGTGGAGCTCAAGGTCCCGGGCCCTCCGCTGCTGTGGGCGCTCGGCTTGGATGCGATTGACCTTGTAGCCGGTGGGATAACGCTCATCGCAACCGCGGTAGGGGGCGTGGGCCTTGGGCTTGATGCCGGGGTGGACGTGCTCCAGAGCATAATAGCCTACGCGGTGTTCAAGGACATAAAATACGCATTCATTCCCGGAGGGGTGGATTTGGTGCTTCCCCCGGGGTTTGACATATTCCCCGCTTACACGGCCATGGTAATATACGACGAGAACAGGAAGGGGTGAGGGATTGCTGGAGGAATGGGAGGATAGCCCGGAGACCAACAAGGTACTTGTTTTCTTGATACTCGGAGCCGTGGTAATCCTGCTCTGGGCCAGCGTCACCTTTGAACAGCCGGGGCTTGAGGAGCAGGCCAGGTGGGCGGACAAATTTATCGTGATGCTACTCGTGGTTGCCGCCTTCGGGCTAATAGACCAGCTGAAGGAGAACAACCTGCTCGGCATATCCTTCGCCGGCCTCGGGGAGAGCATCGGGGGGTTCACGGCGGCGCTCCTGATTGGCGGTTTCGTCGGCTTCGTGATGATAAACGTGGACATCAACGTCACCGGCTTCTCAATCATAAGCGGCGTGCTTGCCTCCACGCTGTTCTCCATCTTCGCCGCCCCGATAGTGGAGGAGCTCTTCTTCCGGGGGCTGCTTTTCCATACGCTCAGCGCACAGACGAAAAACGAATGGGCCGCCATGATAGCCACAAGCGTCATCTTCGGGCTCTTCCATATCCTTGCCCACGGGGGGGACCTCGCTTCGATAGCGACCTCCGCGCTGTTCTCCATGGTGTGCATCCTAGGGAATGGCAAGTTCAAGACGCTGGGCTTCGGTATCGGGGCGCACCTGATGAACAACGGGCTTCTGAGCGGTGGTCTCGGATGAACTTCCTCACCGGAAGCAGGATGCTGTGGTTGGTCGCCATAATGCTCCTGCTTCCCTCCCTCTCCGGCTATTCCATATCAGGGAACACCATCACCTCGGAGGACAACGGGAAGGCCGTAATCTCCGTGTGGCCGCACACCGCGATGGAGGTTGGGCCGGAGCATACCCAATATCTGCGGGTGGAGGAGCGCGGCCCGCTTTCCGGCACTCAGAGGATTTATGTCTACTTCACAATCAAGCCGGACAGCCTCTCCATCCTAAAGGAGGTTCTGGGCACCGTGGAGCGCACCAGGGAGGTCTATGGGGTTGAAACGCATATCTATTCCATAGACGGGGTGCAAACCTTCAGGGAACTGGACAACTCCTCCCGCGCGGCAGAGTGCGCGCTGGGGGGAGGCGCGCTCAAGGCGAACGTGACGCACGCGGGCGGGAGCCTGATTGCGTGTTATGACCGGTATTCTTATGGAGCTGGGGCAGGCATGGCGGTGGACACATTCACCTTTGCCTATGATGAGTACGGTGTTGTCGGCACAGAAAATTACACGGAGGCGACCATGACCCGCGAGCCACAGTCCTTCATAAGCGGGAAGGCGGCCGGCTACAATTATTACTCGTTCCGCGGGGAGAGCGGCGTGACCTATGCGGTGACGTACAAGACAAGGCAGAAGACCGGGGAATGGTGGGCCGCATATTCTGAAAAGCCCTTCACGGAGATAGCCGCGGACGGAAGGCGCGCGAACGCGCTCCTTGACCCGTGGTGGAATTCATTGTGGGACTATGCGAGGCCATGCACGATAACCACGGGCGTCGCCTCATCCCTCACGAATTTCCCTGCTTACTGCCAGATGGATACCGCCACGCCCATCGCGGCCGAGAGGATGAACTCCTCCTGCTGGGACCTCCGCGTGTTGAACAACGCCAACACCACGGAACTCCTCTATGAAGTGGAGAATGGGACGTGCAACACCGCGCAGACAATCATCTGGTTCTTGATGAACACGACCGGGGGAGGGAATGATACGGTGTGGTTTTATTACGGGAATCCAGCCGCGACCTCCGCGCAAAATAACCTCCTGCTGTGGAATAGGTCAAACTATTCTACGGTAATCCACTTCGGGGAGAACGGCACCCTTTTCAACAGCGCGGGCGGCTCCAATCTCACATCAAACGACACTAATAAATGCTACGTACATTTCGCCAACGGGACGCGAGGCATGGGAGCGAGCGTCTGGAGATGCCAGTTTAACAACACCGGGGCTGGGATAGGATACTCTGCCGGGGAAACGGACAGCACGGAAACAATCTGGTACAGATATACTTCTCATCTTGGGGCGGTTCCGGTGCTATATGCCTATGGGGCGTATGCAAACTACCAGGTGAGGGGGATTTCCCATTATCCGACAGGAGCAACCCTGAGATATGAAACCTATACCGTTTTTGCTTCTGTGGCAGCATGGACTTTCCCAGTAGGCATCAACCAGCACTACGCGACAAGATGGCAGGGCAGCAACGACACCGCGTACATCTTCAGGAACGGAACCATCATAGGGCAGGGTACATATACAACCATCAACACCCCGGTAGACAGGGAAATCATACTTGGAAACGGGGTCGGAAATAAAAATAATTGGGGAACGGCAATAGGAAACATGGACGAATTCAGAATAAGGGCGGTCGCCAGCACGAACGACTGGATTATGGCGGAGTATTTGCAGAGCTACTATCTGGGGGCTGAAATAAACAGGAGCACCGGAGTCATCGCCATCACTTCCCCAGAGAACAATACATGGACGTCCGACACCACCCCGGAGATAAATTTCAGCATAAACAACACCAACGCCACTAAGTGCTGGTACCGCATCAACGGCGGGGGCTACACGGAACTTTCAGGGAAAAACACCACCGGAGCCCACCTATTCAACACCTCCATCATTGCGGAGGGGATGAGCCGGAACGTGACCGTGACCTGCGAGTTTGAAGGGGTTAATGCCTCCAGCACGTTATGGCTCAAGGTGGATGCTTCTTTCCCATGGATGGTGATAAATTCCCCTGCGAACGGCACATATTTCGAGCAGCATTCCACAAGCAACATCACGGTGAATTATACGCTCCGGGACAGTATCGCCAGCTCCGCCATGCTGAACTCCACCGTATCGCTCAACGGGAATGCGAGCAACCCGGGCACTGCCAACTGGTGCAACACCTCCTTTATGACAAGGACGAACCTGACCTCCGGCGCAATCCCTGAAAACGACTATCAGGTTAATTTTTCCACGTCTTCGCCGGAGAGCTTGAGCTGCCTCCAGGCGAACTACTCCGACATCCGCGTTTATTTCTGGAACGGGAGCACGTGCTCCTCCCGCCCATTCGACATAGTGAATTCAAACAGCACCTACCTTGAGATGGTGGTTAACGCGACCAACGTCTCCGGCACGCACTATATCTACTGCGGGAACAGCACCGCGGCCAGCATAGAGAATCCGGGGCACACATATTTATTCTTCGATGATTTTCCGGCTGTCACCATGAACGCGAGCAAGTGGAACCTGACCGGCTCCGGCTATATCAGCATCTACTCCGGCGCCATGCAATTCTATTCCAGCCCAGTAGAGGTCATCATAAAAGCCGTGCCAAATATGACGCTTCCTTCAACGTACCGGGTTGACTTTATACAAAGGGCAAGAGCCAATCTCTCCGCCACTGACCGAAACGAGATACTCGAACTCTATGAGAGCGCCGATGCATATTTATTTGTCCGTGGTCTGGGCGGCGTCACACTATTCAAGGCATATTATCTTGGCATAACAAAACAAACTAATAGGGCCGAAGACCTTTTGTGGCACGAGGAGACCTTAATTTTTAATGGCACGTACGCCTGGATATACGAGAACGGGACACTGATGGCAAATAACACGATGCCTGCCAACGTTTCCAGTTGGTATCACGGTGATTCGGGTGCTAATTCCTATCTCATGCAATTGTTCGACGACGTGCGTGTGAGGAAATATTCCGCGTCCGAGCCGGAGTTCATCCTGAACGCATCCGAGGATTATGTGGCCCCTGGTTCTGGCGCGATATACACCCACACCCTTGTGAGCAACGGCTCAAATTACCAGGAGGACCTCTCAACCCCGGTAATCGGATGGAACAACATCACGGCTGAAATAGAGGATGTCTTCTTCCAGAACTCCACGAACATCAGCGTATATTATTATTCCATCGTCTTCAGCGGCTTCACCGACTCCTACGTGCAGAACGGTTCCACCGAGACGATATACGCCCCCATCTACACGCAGGGGGACGTGAGCATAGCGAACGCAACCGCATACCTCCGGCTCTGGAACGGGAGCAACGAAACCGTGGCCGGGGCCCTCTCCTCCGGGGACAACACCTCCGGGACGTGGTCCTTTGACTGGACCGCCCCTGCCACGGGAGGGGGGCAGGTCAATTACACCATAGAAGCGCTCACCAACGCGACACCGGGCACCAGCAGGAGGAACAGCACGGAGGATTATTTCGTGGTGGACAACGGAATCCCGGAATTGGATTGCACGCTCGGGAACGTCACGAACTTCATCACCCCGGAGGACGTGTGGTTCAACTGCACCGCGAATGATTCCGCGAGCGTGGTCTCTTCCGTGGAGGTCTATGTGAACGACACCTTATACTCCCTCAGCCACGCCTCCGGCACGGAATGGAATTACTCCGTATCCTTCTCAAGCGCGATGTACGGGAACTATTCCGTCTATGCTGTCGCAACAGACAGCGTGGGAAACACTAACACCACAGCAACCACCACCTTCACCACGAGCAAGGTGACTGAGACCGCGACAAGGACCATGACGGATGTGAACTTCACGCTCGCATTCCCCCAAAACTACACCTTCAACGCAAGCGTGCAGGTCGCCTACAACGTGAGCTACACCGGGACGTCCACCGCGCTCGCGTACAACGAGACCTATGCGATACCCGAGGCGGTGGCGGTGGATTTCGCGTGCAACTCCACCAACTGCTTCTATGGCACGGGAAACGTGACCTTCAACGAGAGCGCGACCGTGGGCGGGCAGGACTTCCTCTACCAGTTCAACTTCACAATCCAGAATTTCACGATAAACACGACGAACAGCTCAACCATCCGCTTCGTGAACGTCTCCCGGCCTTCTTATGTGGCGGACATCGGGGACGATTCATTCTACCTGAACCTGTCGTTCACCACCGCGGAGACCTGGACCGGGGGAGCCACGGACTACCTCCGCATCCGCACGTATGACACGGCATTTGCCGAGTGGACTGAACTTAACCTCAACCCGGCAGGAGGTGATTCCGCGGCATACGGCATCTACGACTACTACGGCTACGATTCGGACAGCGATTCCCTCAAGGACACCGCGAACGTCTCCCTGGACCTCGCCTACACGAACTTCGTCCTGCGGTTCGACAAGCAGAGTGGGACGGAGACCGGATATTCCGCGCCGGTTATACCCCCAGTGGTCGGGGGGCCCGGGGGGGGAGGGGGAACCACCACAATCATAAACCAGACCATCCCGGAAATCATACCCGCGGACATCATGGTGGGTTCCGCGAAGATTGACGACATCCTTAAAGGGCTGGATGGATGGATGAAGACGAAGCCGAACGCGCTCCTGCTGCTGCTCGCCTGCATACTCGCATATTACTGGAAGAGGAAGGAGAACATAAGCGCCCTCTTCGCCTTCGGGATAATCATAATCGTCTCACTCTACTGGAGCGTGCTGATATGAACTACCCTGCGCTCGCGCTAATGCTTCTCCTGCTATCCGGGAGCGTGGGCTATGGGCGGTCCTTCACGGAAACGGTGGCGTTCAGGATGGCGGAAGTCGCGGAAATCAACGCCCCGTTCTCGGTAAAGGTGGAAAATTTCGGGAGACGGTGCTGGTTTGACGGGCAGCAGAACGAGACATACTGCCTGGTGGAATCATCCGCGTATTCCATGCACAGGGAGCACACCACCGTATTGCGGGCGGATGCCTATGCGGATTGGTACAACAAGGAGATAGTCATAAGGCCGGAAACCAAAAAAGATGTGCAACTGATAGCGCACGAGGTCGCGCATATGAAGCTGTTTGACGAAGGCATACCCTCGCTGGAAAACGAGAGCTACCACCATGCGCGGGAGGATTTCTGGTGCTGGGAAGAATGCCTGGCGGAATCGTATGATAGCCACGAGGATGTGTGCGGGGGGTGCAGGGAATGAACTACCCGGCCCATCTCGCCGTGACCGCCATCGGGCTCGCGCTCATAATGGAGTTCTTCCTGGGAGGGGTGGATATTGCACTCGTGGTGATTGCCGCGCTCAGCGCGCTGATGCCGGACATGGACCACCCGGAGGCAAAGGGGCGGATGATTGTGAACGCCGCGGTAGCCATCCTTGCGGTTTGGATCGCGTTCGCGGGGAGCATGCTGGTGGCGTTCCTCATCATCCTGGGGTGGTTCGTCGGCTCCAACTTCTTCGTGGAGCACCGCGGGCACTTCCATTCCTTCGCCGCGGCGGGGCTGTTCGGCCTGCTCATCTATTGGGCGCTGGGGGAGCAGGCGGGGCTATGGGCGGCAATCGGGTATTCGGCGCACATCCTGGAGGATGGGATGTTCAAGGTGTGGTGATGGAATGATTGTCGACCAGAGAAGCTGGAGCCAAAAACTCTTCAACTTCCGAGATTATGATTTGGTTGACTGGGGGTTGTTGGGGATGGTTGCCCTTGGAATGGCAAAATTCGCAGGTGTATTATGAACGAGACGCTCAATCTCACCATGAACGAAACGGTCAACGGAGCCGGGGAGATGGCCCTCTCCGGGGCGCAGGCGGCGCAGGAGGGATGGCTCCCCGCGCTCACCGGGGTGCTGAACGCGGTGCTCGGAGCGCTGAAGGTGCAGTTTTCCTTCTCCCCGGAGCAGGTGGGGCTAATCCTTATGGCTGCGAGCCTGGTTCTTTTTTGGTGGAAAGCGAAGGCTGTCCTGGAGATTCTGAAGCAATACGGGACCGTGGTAATCATCCTGGTCGCCATCTACGTTTTGGTTGGTCCGGTGCTGCATCTCATATGAGGGATTTTATGACGTTGGAGGAGAAACTGCGGGTGCCGGATAGTTCCGCATGCCCGCATAGCGAGGATGGTGCGTGCTGGAGGTGCTTGATGGTGTTGAAGGGGAAATCAACCTAAAATCTTCGAGAAAACCTTGTTTGACGCTTCTCGCACCCGCTCTGGCTTGGCTTTCCAATAGCAGCGCATCATCACTTCCACCGATTTGTGGCCGGATAGCGCCTGGGTGAGCTTGGCGTCCTGGGTTTCCTCACCGAAGGCGCTTATTCCGAATCTTTTGAAGGAATGCGTCCCTATCCTATGCCGTTCCTGCCCGTCCCTGCCAATTCCGTATACATCGTTCGCGCCAGCCCGCGCGCATGCCTTCCTCAAGACCTTGCGCGCGTAGTCTGGGGAGAGGTGGGGCCAGTTCGACCGGGAATCCCGGTGCTTCGTGAAGAGGTATCCCCCAGAGTTTTCAATCTCATTACGATTGATTTCCACATATTGCAGCATCCAGTCTCGCAGGAAGTCAGGGACTGGCTTTGGGGTGAGCCGGTTGCCCACTTTTGAGCGTCTTGTATACACCCACCCGTTGTCGCGCATAAAATCGCTTGTTTTGAGCTGGCAGGCCTGAAGGATGGAGATGGCGAGGCAGAGCTGGAAAGCGTGAAGGAGGCGGTGTTTTGGAGGCAGGGCGTCCATTATTTTGTTCAGTTCCGCTTGGTCCGGCGCCAGCCAGAGGTCTCCATAGAGGGATTCGGAGCGCAGGGGGTAGCGGCGGCGCTTGGCGGACGAGAGTATTTTGATGGCTGCCTTCAATCTATACTCGGAAAGTTTGTTTCCGAGGTCCTGCAGGACATCGCGGATTGGCTCCCATTCTTTGTTTCTGATGGGGTGGGTTCGAATTTGAGAAAGGTGAACCTTCTCCGACGTCATAAACCCGGGTTCGAATCCCGGCCAAGGCGCTCCTTTTTTCTCGCTCCAGCTCGGCATATCGCCTCGCTTCCGCTCTGCATTTGGGTATGCCCTGCGGGGCAAGCAAAAAGGAAACCAAAAACCTCCAACCACACAAGTCCTAGTTACGCCTTGTTTTATAATCATTATTTCCCTTATCCCTGCGTGGATTTTTTCTCTAAGCTGAAGAAGGCGTTCTGGATAAGTCGCCCCCTGTTCTGGATAGGGCCCGTGGCCGCATACAAGGCCGGGCTCTGGGCGGCGGGCATACCCACGGGCACCCTAGAGTGGATAGAACTGGCAATCCTTGCATTTCCCATATCCCTCATAATTTATGGCATGAACGATATATACGACCGGGAGGCGGACAGGAAGAACCCGCGCAAGAAATCAATCATCTGGGGCGCGCGGATTTCCGATGAGGACGTCCCTTGGCTCAAGAACTGGTGCCTTTTATCCGCAATCGCCATGGTGCTTGTATCCGCAACAACCCTGAACCCGCTCCACATCTTCTTCGCCATCTTAGGCGTCGCGTTCGCCTATTCCTACTCCACCCCTCCGCTCCGCCTCAAGGAGCGCCCGGTAATAGACTCATTGTCAGCGATGGGATACGGGTTCTTCCCCTTCGGGCTCGCCTACTCCCTTAGCGGCTCAGCCGGCTTATTTGACTGGAAGATGCTGGTGCTCACGCTCAACCTTCCCGCAGTGCATGCCATCTCCACAATAATGGACATGGAAGGCGACAGGAAGTCCGGGCAGAACACGTTCGCGGCAAAATACGGCGGAAGGGCGCCCGCCCTTTTCGCGGCCGCGATATTCGCCATCAACGCGGCCATGTTCGCATCCTTCTCATACATGGCCCCAACCATCTCCCTCATCGCAAGCGGAAGCATGGCGCTCTTCCTCCTCTTATCCCTCTGGCTTGCCGCATTCCCCAAGCCCGAAAACGCCAAGCTCGCGTTCAAGCTCCTAATAGCGTATTGCGTAATATGGGGATATTTCCTAGCCCTACACTATTTCATTTTCGGAAGCCATTTCCTACAGGGCGAATTCACGCAGGCGATACCGCAGCTCCTGCGCGGATAATCAGCTAACCCTCAGCTCCTCCTTCCATTTCCCGCAGAAATGCCTGAACAATAATGGCGCAACAAGCATGGTGGCAATCGCCATGAAGACTATCGCGGAGAAGAGGCCCGCGCCGATAAGCCCGCTCTCCAGCGCGAGCACTGCAACCACCAGCTCCACATCACCCTTCGGGGTGACCCCCAGCCCTATCACCATGCCTTCCCTGACGCCCCTGCCTGCCAGCACGGCCCCTATCGTGCTTCCGCCCACCGTCCCTATTATGGCGAGGGCGGTCAGCAGCAGCCCCATCCCAACGCTTTCTGCCCCCCCGAGGTCGGTGTTGAGGCCCACGAACACGAAGAAAAGTGGCACAAAAAAGCCGAACGAGACCGTATCCAGCGTCTTTGCGATCTCATGCTCCTCCCACGGCCGGGGATGCTCCCCAGTTAGCAGGACCTGCCTTACAATAACGCCCGCGGCGAATGCGCCGATGAGGCTGCTCATCCCCAGAAGGGTGGCTAAGTACGCCATGAGCGCGGTTATTATAATCGCCCCCATGAACAGCGCGCGCTGGGTCTTCTGCTTCTCAAACACCGACAGCAGCCAGGGAATCACGAAAATCTTGAATATCGCTATCACCCCCACGAACGCCAGCACATTGACCACTATGTCCTGCAGCGCGGTATCCGAAAGCTGGATGGAGGCCAGTATCACGCTCAGTATGATGAACTCTATGATGTCGTCCATCGCGCCCGAGCCGATTATGAGGGTGCCCACCCTGCTTTTGAGAAGCCCGAATTCCTCCAGCAGGTCAAAGGTGATTGTCTGCGAGCTCACGGCAAGCGCTATCCCCAGGATGGCGCCGACCAGCAACCCCAGCCCGAGAAAATGCCCAAGTGCCAGGCCTAGGAGGAACGGCACGGCGGTGCTGAAAACCGAAACCAGGGCGCCCTCCCTGAAGTTATGCTTAAGGGAACGTAGGTTCATCTCCAGCCCCACGAAGAAGAAAAGCAGTATCATCGCGATGTTCGCGAATTCATTAAACGCGATGAGAGTATCCCCTGGGAAGAGTATCCCCTTTATGATGGGTATCCCAAGGATGATTCCCGCGCCTATCTGCCCCACGACCCGGGGCATCCCTGCCTTCCTAAGCGCTTCCGAGAGGAAAAATGCCAGCACAAGTGAAACGAGCAGCGCCAGAAGGAACTCCATGCGCGCTTAATGCATCGCAGGTTTAAATAATTTGTTATGCGCAATACGCTGCATGCTCATACTCATCGCCGGCCTGCCTGGGACCGGGAAGAGCCGCATTTCCAGGGAGCTCTCCTCCCGGCTTGGCGCCGTGCACGTAAGCTCGGACATGATTAGGAACGAGATGCTGAAGGAGCGCACCTATTCAGAAGAGGAGAAGGCGCTCATCTACAACGAGATGGTTTCCCGGGTTTCCAAATCCCTTTCCGAAGGGAAGGATGTAATCGCGGACGCGACCTTCTACAAGGAGAGCTTAAGGAAAAGGATGAAAGAAGCCGCGGAGAAGGCGGGGGCGGACTTCTTCATCGTTGAATGCACCCTCCCCGAAGAGAGGGTAAAGGAACGGCTCTCCGGGCGCAGGGGAGGGGGCAGCGAGGCAAAGTTCAGGGAATACCTCATAGTGAAGAGTGCATTCCAGCCCTTCACCGAAGAGCGCATCCGCGTGGACACCTCCCTTCCAGTAGAAGAATCCATAAAAACAATCCTGCGTTCCGTTTCCGGAATCGCAAGCATTTTGGAGGAACTGAAGGACCCCGCAGCTTACCTTCATCCAATTTCCAACCTCCACCTCGTACAGACGCACATCTCCTGGGTTTTCCTGACCGGAGAATACGCATACAAGGTGAAGAAGCCCGTCAAATTTTCGTTCCTTGATTTCTCCACCAGGGAAAAGAGGAAAGCCCTATGCGAGGAGGAGGTGCGCCTGAACAGGCGCCTCTGCCCCGAAGTTTACCTTGGCGTAGTGCCCGTATCCGTGAACTCGCACCCCTCTTTCGGCGGTTCCGGCTTCCCCATGGATTATGCGGTGAAGATGAGGCAATTGCCCTCGGACAAAATAATGTCAAAGCTCCTCGGCGAGGGCGCAGTGGCCGAATCCCACATCCTTTCCATCGCAGGGGCAATCGCTGGTTTCCATTCCAAAATAGAAGCAATCCACGATAAAAAATACAATTCCCCGGAAATGATTGCGGAACTGTTCGCGGACCTGAAAGGAGTGCGCGAGACCGCGGAAAATGCCTGCGGAACGGGAAGCAAAATTGATTTCATTCTTGAGAAAGCCGCGGAATTCGTCCGCAAGAACCACCACCTGTTCGTGGAGCGCCAGAACAACGGCTTCATACGCGACTGCCACGGGGACTTGCATTCAGGAAATATTTTCCTGACCGAACCAATAGCCATATTTGACTGCGTTGAGTTCAGCAGGGATTTCCGCTACACCGACACCTCCGCGGACGTGGGCTTCCTCGCGATGGACCTTGACGCGTACGGAAGGAAGGATTTCTCGGATTTGTTCGTTTCGGAGTACCTGCGCCTCTCCAACGATGCGGGCATGCCCCCTCTCATGGACTACTACAAGTGCTACCGCGCGAACGTGCGGGCGAAAATCGCCTGCCTCGCGTATTCCCAGCATCCTTCCGAAGAAGAAAAGAAGAAAATAGAAAAGTACCTCCTTCTCGCCGAGGAGTATGCGAAGCGCCTCTAGCCGAAGCCCGTAATCTTTTTATACCTGCACCGCCCAACCGGTTCCATGAAAACCACATACATCTCTTTGTTCGTAGCATTGCTGCTGCTCTTCGGCTGCGCGGGCCCCAAGTGGGAAACCTTCACGGATGACAAATTCAGCATGGAATACCCCGCAGGCACCGTGCAGCAGACCGAGGGTGATGAAATATTCAAGGTCGCGTCCGAGGGCTGCCAGATAAGCGTGATGAAAATCGGGAACCAGCCATCCTTCAGCGGATTTGTCACCTACATCAAGGGATTGTGGGAGGGGGTAAATGGCCTCACAATAGAGAACGAATACATCGGCACAGCAGTTGCCGATTTCCAGGTGAGGGCAAGCGATGAGAGCAACCAGTACAGGGGCTCCATACGCGCAAACTACTGCGAAGGCAATAACATCTACCTAACCCTGGTGGGATGCGGCAGGGACGCCTACGAAGGCAAGAAAGAGATGGTGGACAGGATAATAGATTCGGTGGAATGCGACTAGCTGCGAATGACGGTGTTCGGTTGAGATGCATGAACGCAAAAAAGAAGCTGCGCATTGAATTCAGGTATTTTGACCGAAAAACGTGCAGCAGGTGCAGGGCCACGGACAAAAATGTGGAAAAAACCGTGCAGGAATTGCGCAAAGCGCTCCATGAATCAGGCGTCAGCGTCATTTTCAAGGCCACGAAACTCCCGGCGAGAAAACTTGCGCAATCCAACTCAATCCTGATAAACGGCGAAGATATGGAAAAGCTGGTTGGCGGAAAAAACAGCATGCGCTCGAGCGCCTGTTTTGGGTGCAGCAGACTAGTGAAGGATTCATGTGCCTGCCGGTCGTATGCGTACCGGGGGAAAAGGTACCGCTATGTCCCGAAGGCCATGATTCGTGAAGCGATTCGCATAGCAACTGGGAAACAAGCACGAAGGCCTCATTAGATGCGTTAATGCCTGAAATGCCTTATACCGGTAAATAGCATCGCAATATTATGCTCGTCCGCCGCCTTAATCACTTCTGCATCCTTGATTGAGCCGCCCGGCTGTATAATCGCGGTAACGCCCAGGGAAGCCGCATAATCTATCCCGTCCCTGAAGGGGAAAAAGGCGTCGCTCGCCATAGCCACTCCCTTAAGGTTCTCGCCAAATGAGTTTGCAATCATCGCCGCCAATTTAGCGGCATCTATCCTCTTCATCTGCCCGGCACCAATCCCAACCGCACGTTTTCCACGGGCATAGACTATCGCATTTGATTTCACATACTTTGCAATCTTCCAAGCATAATACAAGGATTCCCTCTCCGCAGGGGTGGGCGCCCTCTTGGAAACAACTTTAGGCTCGCCCTCAAGCAATTTCACGTTCGCATCCTGCACCAGCAGCCCGCCAACCACAGACCTGTATTCCCTGTACGGCTGCCTTTTTACATTTCCATCCTTCACTTCCATCACGCGCAGGTTCTTTTTCCCCTTGAACTCCGCGAGCGCCTCTTTGGAATAGGAGGGGGCAACAATAACCTCCACAAAAGTGCTCGTAACCTCCTTCGCCAACTTCAGCGTCACCTCAGTATTCACGGCAATCACGCCCCCGAACGCAGCCTCCGGGTCCACGGATTTCGCAATCCTGTACGCTTCGGAAATATCCTCGTGCGAAGCCACCCCGCATGGATTGTTGTGCTTCACAACCACCGCCGTAGGCGTATCAAATTCTTTTACCAATTCAAATGCCGCATTCGTATCCAGTATATTATTGTAGGACAATTGCTTCCCCTGCAATTGCTCCGAGCTGGCGACGCAGGGCTGGAAGAACTTCGGGTCCTTGTAGAAAGCCGCCTTCTGGTGCGGGTTCTCCCCATACCTCAAATCCTGTATCTTGTTCAGGGATAAGTTGAGCACTTCCGGGAAATCCCCTCCCAGCCCGAATGCCCGCCTCAAATATCCCTCTATTACAATATCATAATGGGAAATGCGCTCAAACGCCTCCAATGCGAGTTCCTCCCTCATCTTTTCGCTGATTTTCCCATCCTTCTTCATCTCCTCCATTATGCCCGCATATCTCTTCGGGCTCACAACAACCGCAACGCTCTTGTAATTCTTAGCCGCAGCCCGCACAAGGGTGGGCCCGCCAATGTCAATCATCTCAATAATCTCATCATGTGGCTTCCCTTCCGCCACCACCTTCTCAAAAGGGTAAAGATTGACCACGACCAAATCAATCAGCCCGATTCCCAGCTTTTTCGCCTCTTCCAGGTGCTCCTTCTTCCTTCTATCAGCAAGGATGCCCCCATGAATCTTCGGATGGAGCGTCTTCACCCTGCCCTCCATCATTTCCGGAAAACCAGTAAGGGCAGAGACCTCAACCACAGGTATGCCGGCTTCTGAGAGCGCCTTCGCGGTCCCGCCGCTGGAAATGATTTCCACCCCCCGCCCATGCAGGAATTTAGCGAGTTCAACAATGCCTTCCTTCTCAAACACGCTGAGCAGGGCTCGCTTTACCTGAACCATAAGAAACAGTTAATTATTATGAAATGAATGTAATTTTAAACCCGCGCGTGCCTTTTTTCGCCATGGGAATCCCGCAAATCCTAACGAACTTCAAAATTGTCGCAGTGGTGGGCGCCTCCCGCGACCCCACGAAGGACAGCAGGACTGTTTTTGAGTACCTCCTTGCCCACGGGTTTGAGGCATACCCAGTGAATCCGAATGCCGACCAAATCGGAGACCAAAAATGCTACAAATCCCTTTCCGAACTTCCAAAGAAGCCGGAAATAGTGGACATCTTCCGCCCCTCAGCCGAAGTTCCGCCCATCGTGGATGAAGCCATACGCGTAGGCGCAAAAGTCATCTGGATGCAATTGGGCATCATAAACGAAGAGGCGGCGGCAAAGGCAAGGAAAGCAGGTTTGGAAGTAGTGATGGACCACTGCATGAGGATAGAGAATGAAAAGATGAAAAATAGAAAATAAAAGACCAAAGCAGTTATTTCATCTTGGGCAGGTGCAAGCTCCCCACTATCCTCTTCAGGAGCCCCATCGTCTTCTTGTGCTTGTAGAACCCATAAGCGAAGAAGACCGCCCCAACCAATAGCGCGAAATACCCCACATAGGAGAAAATTCCCTCCTTGAAATAGCCCACGAAGAATATGCCGCCCATCGCAACGGTCATCCCTGTCCTTATGTATGCAAGATAAGTCCTCTCCTCGGCCAGCCTGGTCCGTTCAATCGCCAGCTCGTCCCGGAGTATGAGCTCCTTCTTTGAGAATTTCTCATAAGCCATGGGTTTATTCCCCTGCCGCAGGCACTTCATATCCGCTTCCGGACTCCGGCTGCACGGTGTCTATGTTGAAGAGGCCGCCGATATCCTGCTCGGAGCCGTTACCAGCCCCGGTTTGCGTTTCCGCGCCGGCTCCGGCCTGCGGTTCCTCTCCGCCAGCCACCGGTTCAGCCGCGCCTCCATTCCCTTCTGCACCCACCTCCCCGGAAGTGGAGGGCGCACCTGCCTGTTCGCCCGCGCCCTGTATTCCGCTGGTTGCGCCGCCCGGCGTGCTTGCAGTACCGCCCTTCGCGCACCCGAACAATACAAGTGAAAACGCCAGCAAACCGATTATCAATATTTTTGTATCCATTTGAATCTACCTTCCTGCCCAGTAGAGCGACTGCAGCGAATTGAACCTCGCCATGAGCGCGAACGCGTCGCTCCAGCATTCCCCGTTCTTCAGCGCATACCCCGCCCCAACTTCAGGAGAATAGGCGCACTCGTCCGCCAGCTCGCTGGTGTCCCCCCTCAGGTCCGCAATCTTCTCAAGCAGCTCCTCCTTGTTCCCGTTGTTCCCCGCCTCTATTATCGGCTCGGTGAAGTCCATGATTGAAATCATCTTCTCCAGCCTGAACAGCAGGATGAGCCGGTTGTTCTTCTGGTAAATCTTGGTTACCTCCGCGGTGTCGTGGGAATCAAACGCCGTGTCTATGTCGGCGTCCAGCCCGTCACCGTATGCAAGGATTCCCCCCATGCCCGCGGTATCTGCGCCCATCGCTTCCAGTTCCGCAACTTCCGCCCTTCCCTGTTCCATCTCGGCCGCAAGGTACTCGTGTGCGCCCTCCTTTCCGGTCTCAAAAGCCGAGGCCCTGCACTCCTCCAGCTCCACCTTCAGCGGCTCCGTCCCCTCGCTCACGCACGTATGGAACGCGACGCTCTTGTTCCGGAACGTATCTCCGACCGTGGCCAGCGTGAGCGCGAGCATCTCGGTCTTCGCGGTCCACATCGCTGCCCCGTACTCCACGCCGTTCTCCTCATCTATGGCCTCCTGCGCATCCGCAAGCGCCCCATCTATGTCATCCAGGTACTCGGAAGAGTCCATCACCGGGGCGTCATGCACCAGCCCGCAGTTCTCCCTCATCGCAACAAAATCATGCGCAAACTGCCCGTTGCACGCCACATATTCGTATTCCGCCTGCAGCAGCTTCGCCTGCCCCGGGTTCACCCAGGCAAACGAGGCAGCAAGCAGCAGCATAGCTAAAATTAAGCCTTTCATTCCAATCACACCCCTATTGCACCCCAAAACGTTAAAAAACGTTCCAGCCCCATCAAAATGCGGTAACATGGAATTATTCTTCTGGATTCTCGGGGCGGCTTTGCTTGACGCACTCCTTGGATTTGCGGGGCTGTTCTCCTTTTACTTCAATGATGAAATGGTGAAGAAACTCGCATTCTACCTCACCGCGTTCGCCGGAGGGGCACTCATAGGCGGCGCGTTCTTCCACCTCATCCCGGAAGCGCTTGAATTCTTCGGGCCGATGGACATGTCCTTCCTGGTGGTGGGCGGCTTCGTGGGCTTCCTCGCCATAGAGGGGTATTTCCACTGGCACCACTGCGAGGACTGCGACATACACCCCTACACGTATGTGATGATCGTGGGGGACGCGATACACAACATGATTGACGGGCTGGTGATGGCGGCCGCCTTCATAGCCAGCATCCCCCTTGGCATAGCCACCACCGTGGTGATAGTGGGGCACGAATTCCCGCAGCAGCTGGGCATATTCGGCGTGCTCACCCATGGCGGCTTCACGAGGCAGAAGGCGCTCCTCTATTCCTTCCTCGCGCAATCCACTGTCATAATCGGCGCATTGCTCGGATTCCTGCTTGCCGCATACTCGGAGCAGTTTGAATCCATGCTCCTCCCAATAGCCGCGGGCGGCTTCATCTACATAGCCGGAGCGGACCTCATACCAGAGGTGCATAAGTCCAGGGGAGTTGCGAAAATCCTCACCTTCCTCACCTTCATACTCGGGCTCCTGTTCATGCTCTGGATAAAGCTCACCTTTGGTGGGTAGAGTGCAAGTAGCCTGCCTTTTCTCCGGGGGGAAGGATTCCTGCTTTTCCCTATTCTGCGCCCTTGAGCGTGCATGGTCGCCCATCCTTGTAACGATGAGGCCCGCGGAATACTCAATGATGTTCCACCACCCGAACATTGAATGGACGAAACTGCAGGCTGAGGCGATGGGGCTTCCCCAGATATTCGTAAAACCAAATGAAGGGCAGGAAGAGTTGGACGCATTAGAGAACGCGCTCTCCGAATTGAACATAGACGGAATCTTTACCGGGGCGATAGACAGCGATTACCAAAAGCAGAGGATAGACGCGATTGGAGAGTCGCTCGGAATCCCGGCCTATTCCCCGCTCTGGAGGAAGAAGGAGCCGATGTATTCCGAAGTCCTCCAGTATTTTGAGACATACATTATTGCAGTATCCGCAGAAGGCCTCGGCCCCGAGCTTCTTGGCACAAAGTTCCAATTGCAGAAGCAGCCCCGCATACATCCCTTCTTTGAGGGCGGGGAGGGCGAAACCTTTGTCACGGATGCCCCGTTCTTCCAGAAGCGCATAATAATAGATAAATGGGAAAAGAGCTGGGACGGGGTGAGGGGGGTGGCCAAAATCGCCTCCGCCCACCTTGCGCCCAAGCGCTAGCTATTTATTCCTTGTTTCCGTTCCTTCCCCATGTCCAAAATAGACTGGTATGGGAAATTTGTGGATTTGCACTACAAGCCGGCGAAGGACGACCTGGTGGTACTATTCTATTTTGAGCCGGAGGCAGGCATAAGCAAGCAGGAAGCCGTGGGAAGAATCGCCTCCGAAAGCTCCACCGGAACCTGGACAACGCTCTTCAGGATGCCCCCCCGCATGAAGAAATTGCAGGCCACAGCATTTGAGATAGATGGGAATTATGTGAAAATCGCCTATCCGATAGGATTATGGGAGGAAGGGAATGCGGTGCAGCTCCTCTCCGGAATCGCGGGGAATATCTTCGGGATGAAGGCCATCCGCAACCTTCGCCTCATAGACGTAACATTTCCCCAGGCATACATGAAATATTTCAAGGGCCCGCATTTCGGGATGGACGGCATAAGGAAGATGATGAAAGTGTATAAGCGCCCGCTCACAGGCGCGGTGCCAAAGCCCAAAATCGGCTTCACCGCAGCCGAGCACGCGCAGATTGGGTTTGAGACATGGATGGGCGGCTTTGATTTCGTAAAGGATGATGAAAACCTCACCTCCACCCGCTTCAACCGCTTTGATGAACGGGTAAAACTCATGACAAAACTTCGTGATAAGGCGGAGAAATTGACCGGGGAGAAGAAGTCCGCCTTCCTCAACATAACCGCGGAAACCGAACTGATGAAGAAGCGCGCGGACATGCTCGCGGACTACGGATGGAACTACTGCATGATTGACGTGGTGGTGGCCGGAACCGCCTCGGTGCAAACAATGAGGGACTATTGCTCCGACCTCGGGCTCGCAATCCACGCGCACAGGGCGATGCATTCCGCATTTGACCGCAACCCCAGGCACGGAATCACGATGCAGTTCCTCGCGAAACTCATGAGGTTGATAGGGGTATCGCAGATACACTCAGGCACCGCGGTCGGAAAACTGGTGGGGAGCAAGCGTGAAGTCACCGCAATCGCCGATGTTTTGCGCGACCAGAAGGTAAAGCCCCTGAGGGGAGTGCTCATGCCGCAGGACTGGGGCAACATGAAGAATGCATTTCCCGTTTCCTCCGGAGGGCTGCACCCCGGCCTCGTCCCGGACGTGCTTCGCATCTATGGAACCGAGCTCGTATTGCTCGTTAGCGGAGGCATACACGGCCACCCAAAGGGAACACGCGCAGGGGCGAAGGCCACCATGCAGGCGATAGATGCATACATGGATGGGGAAACCTTAGAGCATAAGGCGAAGTCCTCGCCCGAGCTCGCGCAGGCGTTGCAAAAGTGGGGGACGTACAGGCCCAAGTGAGTGGAAATATGAAAAAACTGTTTTGGGAGGACCCTTACCTCAAGGAATGTGATGCAAAAATAGAGTCAGTCAACGGAAACGAAGTCAAATTATCCCAGTCCGTATTCTTCGCATTCTCTGGTGGGCAGGAATCCGATTCCGGCACGATTGGCGGAATCCTGGTAAAGGAGGCAAGGAAGGATGCGGATGGCGGAATAACGTACGTTCTGGAGTCGCCGCCAACTTTCTCACCAGGAGATGAAATCCGCGTCACCATTGACTGGGACAAGCGCTACCGCATAATGAAACTTCACACTGCCGCGCACATCGTTTGGTTCCTATTTGAAAAGAAAACTGGCGTGAAGAAATTGATTGGCTCCAATGTTACAAATGAAAAGTCCCGCATTGACTACGAATTCCCGGAATCCGTTTCCTCCATCCTTCCGGAACTGGAAAAGGAAGTGAATGAACTCATTGCGGAGGGCGCGGAAATCAAAACCTATGCAGATACGGAAAACCCTGAGCGCAGATGGTGGGAACTAGGGGAATGGAAATGCCCCTGCGGCGGGACGCATCTGAAGGATTTGAAGGAAATCGGCGCCCTAAAACTAAAGAGAAAAAATCTGGGGAAAGGCAAGGAGAGAATAGAGATAATGCTTGCCTAGCCACCAAATCATATTTAAAAACTATCCCGCCCAACTAATCCTGCTTATTGGGGTCGTGAGCTAACCTGGCATGCTGCCAGCTTCGGGAGCTGGTTGTCTGGGTTCAAATCCCGGCGACCCCATATTATTCATACTTCTACACGAACGATTACCGGAAACAAACCACCCATACTTTTTATAACCCTCCCAACCAAATCAAGTGCGCACATTCTGGGTGGGTGGAATGGCGGACAAAAACCAAGACTTATCATCTCTCATCTCCTCCTTCGAGGAGTTCTTCACCACAATCTATAAGGACAAAATAACCGATGTCCTCCTCGCTTATCCACGACTAAGGAGCATAGAGGTGGATTACGGCGACCTGGAGAAGTTTGACAACTCCCTCGCGGACGCGCTCATAGACTCACCGGAACTGGTCGTGGAAGCCGCGGAGCAGGCGATAAAGAACCAGAACAAGACCCTTCCTTCCGGCACTGGCATCTTCTCGCCCCACATAAGGTTTTTCAACGGGCCAAATGCGGAATCCACTATGATTGAGCACATCGGCTCAAAGAGCCTCAACGAGCTCGTCACGTTCAAGGGCGTCGTCACCAAGCGGACAGATGTGATGCACAAGGTGAAGATGGCAAAGTACAAATGCCAGGCGTGCGACACCGAATACAAGGTTCTGGTCGGAAGGAATTTCCACGAGCCGAAGAAATGCGATGCGTGCAAGAAACTGGCATTGGTCCCAGTAGAGGAAGAAGGCACATTCACGGACCTCCAGAAGGCGGAAGTGCAGGATTTGCTGGAAAAGGTGAGCGGCGGCTCGCTCGCCTCAAAGATGGAAATCTGGCTTGAAGATGATTTGGTAAATAAGATAACGCCCGGGGAAAATATAGAGGTATGCGGAATCCTGCGGCTCAAAATTCCCACAAACATAAAGCAAAAGAGGGAGTTCGTATATGGGAGGTGCGTGGAAGCCATCCACGCGCGCAGCCTCAAGAGGGACTTTGAGGAGATAGAGCTAAGCAGGGAGGAGGAAAAGAAAATAATAGAGCTTTCCCGCGACCCTTCCCTTGAAAGGAAGGTAATCGCTTCCGTCGCCCCTGCGATTTATGGCTACAGCGAAGTCAAGCAGGCGCTTGCGCTTCAACTCTTCGGCGGAACAAAAAACAAGATGATGAAGGGGGATGCGCCCCTAAGGGACGATGTCCACATACTCCTCATCGGGGACCCCGGCATCGCTAAAACCAGATTCCTGCAATCAATCACCATGCTCGCGCCAAAGAGCATTTACGTGAGCGGCAAGAGCGTATCCTCCGCGGGCCTTACTGCCAGCGCGGAAAAGGACGAACTAGGAGATGGCGGATGGACGTTGAAGGCAGGCGCCTTGGTCCTCGCTTCCGGGGGAATGTGCGCGATAGATGAATTTGATAAAATAGACGATGAGGACCGCGCATCCATGCACGAAGTGATGGAATCCCAATCAGTCTCAATCGCGAAGGCAGGCATCGTCGCGAAGTTCAAGGCGAAAACCGCCATCATAGCAGCAGCGAACCCCAAGCACGGGAGGTTCAACCAGACCAAGAACCTCGCGGACCAGTTTGACATCCCGCCATCCCTGCTTTCCAGGTTTGACCTCCTTTTCCCGATAATGGACGTGCTGGACGAGGAGAAGGACTCCAAGCTCGCGGACCACATCCTTTCCTCGCATGCAGCGGCCGCGGCAGGAACCACGGCGCCGGGCGATGCCGATGCGGAAGTGATTGAGAAGAGCCTCCTCAGGAAATACATCACTTATGCGAGAAGATATGTCCACCCGGTCCTCAGCGACGGGGCAAAGGAAAAAATAAAGCATTTCTACGTGGATCTCAGGAAGATGGGCAAAAACTCCGGCTCGGTTCCGATAACCCCCAGGTACATAGAGGGCCTGGTGAGGCTTTCCGAGGCACATGCGAAGATGCGCCTCAGCAACGAAGTGGAAGACAGCGATGCGGAAGCGGCAATAACCCTGATGAAGTATGTGCTCATGAAGGTCCTGACCGACCAGGAGACCGGCAGGTTTGATGTGGATATCATCGCGACCGGGAAGGCGAGGTCGCAGGTGGAGAAGATTGAGGCAGTGGTGGATCTCATCAAGTCGCTCACAAAGGACCGTGAAGCCGTCAAGATAGACGATGCGGTCCGCGAAGCGGAGGTTGCGGGCATGGACCCCGGCCTTGTCAGGAGGATAATACACGAGCTGCTGAGGAAGGGCGAGCTTTACGAGAAGGAGCCCGGCTGGATAAGCATAGTGGGGAAGGAAGGATGAACCCCCTGCTGAAAGTGCTCCTGTTTTTCATAGCCACCCAGTTCCTAGGCTTATACACCGGAATTTTCATAATAACCGACGCGATGGGCAATCCGATAGTCGGGGAATTCATGTCCCTCGGCGAAGGGGTGAGCTCCCTCCCGCTCTTCATCCTTTACGTCCTTTTCGGGGCGGCAATCTTCCTGATCCTCATCCGCCTCAACATCGCGCTCCTTTTCGCACTTCTTGAGTTTGCAGTAATCTCCGTAACCTCATCCATACTTTTCTATGCGGTCCTGCGCCCGTTCATCCCGGACCCCTTCACGGCGATGGCGCTGTCCGTGCTCGCGGGCATGGGGCTTGCGGTTGCAAAGCATTTCATCCACCACCTCAAGAACGTCGCCGCAATCTTCTCAAGCGCCGGGGCGGGCGCGGTCTTCGGCTTCTCATTCACCTTCTTCGCCTCGCTGATAATCTTCTTCATAATGGCGATATATGATTACATAGCCGTTTTCCGCACAAGGCACATGGTCTCCATGGCGAGGGAAATCATAAAGCAGGACATGAGCTTCACAGTCACTGCCACGGAAAAATCCCGCACGGGAAAAGAGTCCCGCCTTGATTTGGGCACCGGGGACCTCGCGCTACCGGTGATGGTGCATGTCGCGGCCTATCCGATACATCCTCTCCTTTCACTGGTCACCCTGGTAGGCGCGACCGCAGGTGTGGCATTTGTCTTGATTTACGCATGGAAAAACAAGGTGTTCCTGCCCGCGATACCCTTCATATTCTCGGGCATAATGGTCTCGCTGCTTGCGGCATTTGTGCTTACTATACTCAAGCTGCTTTGAAATCCACCACAATCTGCACCGTGCTGGGGGAGAAGGGCCGCACCTCCCTGCTTTCCAGAATCTCTATTTTCCTCCCCGCCCTCTTCGCCGCCTCAAAGGCCTTTTTCTCTGCGGCTTCCTTCCCATCCTTCCTATTCACGAATGTGTAAAAATGGATAATCCCGCCCTTCTTCG
Organism: Candidatus Micrarchaeia archaeon; assembly: GCA_041653635.1. Classification (GTDB taxonomy): domain Archaea; phylum Micrarchaeota; class Micrarchaeia; order Anstonellales; family Bilamarchaeaceae; genus CAIXOA01. Next base: position 34,194 of record JBAZFC010000002.1, on the reverse strand, counting down.
CTGCAAGCAGCGCCACGTCCAAAAAATCCTCCGCATTCTTCGGGAGGGGCATGAGCACCCGGTCCGCAAACCCGGAGAATTTACCGGGCACAACCTTGCGCACGTCCCCAAGGACCGCCTCCACCCTCCCCCCCATTCCGTTCAATTCTATATTCTCCAAAAAGTAGCGCACAGCTTCAGGGTTCAATTCAATCCCCACGACCTTCGCATCCTTCTGCTTTTTCGCAATCACTAGCGCGAAGGGCCCCACGCCCGCAAACATCACCAGCACCTTTTCCCCCGCGCGCACCTGCGCCGCAATCCTGCCCCTCTCATGGCTCAATCTTGGAGAGAAATAGACCTTCGCAAGGTCAAGGTGCATGCGCACCCCGTGCTCCACATAAGTGGTCTCGGTCCTCCTTTCCCCGGAGAGGAAGGAAAACCTCCTCACCCTGTACTCCCCCTCCATCCCGCCCTCCTTCCTAAGGACTACTTTTATGTTCCCATTCGTTTTAAGGAGCGCGTCCGCAATCCCCTTCTCCTTCGCCCTTAAGTTGTCCGGGATTTCCAACACCGCGATATCGCCCACAATGTCATAGGAAGAGAATAACCCTTCGGACGCCTCACCGCCCACAATCCCCGCAAGCATCTCCTTGAACCCCTTCCTCACTTCCCTCCTGCGCGCCTCCACCTCAACCAGCTTGTATCCGCGCAGCCCCTTCACAACCGGGAAATAAACGTACTTCTCATCATGCGAGGGAAAATAATCCGCATCCAGGATTCCGAGGGAAGAGAGCTTCTTGCGCATCCCTTCCCCGTCCTTCCGCAGGACCCGTATTGCCTTTGCCATCTGCTCCTACTCCAGAACTATCGCCGGCTTCCCCGGCATCGCGTTGGAGGCCTTCGGGTGCCCCCCATCCTCCTCTTTGCGCACAATGACTTCAGCCCCAAGCTCTTTTGAGAGGAAGGAAGCCGCATCAGAAAGCGCAGCATACTCCTCCTTCGCCGGCATGACGTCCGGAAGGGAATGCACCTTTCCCATGAGCGCCTTCCCGAACCTGCTCACGGATTCCATGTCCAGTTTCCCTTTCTTTCCGAACTCCATCAAATCCTTCAGATTCTTTCTTTCCCTCATCAGATTGTATGCGTCAAATTTCCACGCAGCAGGCACATAAACAAAAACCTTTTTCGGCTTCGCCCCAATCCTCTCCGAAATCTTTTCCACGTCGTAGCGGACTGAGGAAACAAGCCCCTCGCCCATCTCCAGTTCCGCATCCACCATCTTCTCAGAGCCCTTGGGAAAAGGGGCATCAATCACAAATCCCTTCCCACCAACGGATTCCCATACCTCTTCCGCGAAGTGGGGCATGAACGGCGAAACAATCACCGCCCAGTTCTGGAAGAACCATCTCAGTTTTGGCGCGTCCGTCCTCTTGAGGTACCACTGCAAATCATGCATGACCTCATAGAACACATTCTGGGCAAGTGCCCTCATCTCCAATTTTTCGTAGAGTCCCGGGAGCACGAGCAGCCTCGCATTCATGCGGGACTTGAGCCACTTCTCCATGCGCCCGTCCCCGTCCTCTTTCCCATAATCCAGCAGAGAGTACAAATGCTCAAGGCGCCCGCGCACGCCCTCCGCCACGCTCTTTTCAAAGTTCGTGTCCTGCGTAAGGTCTGCACCAGCCACAACAGAAAACCGTATCACGTCCGCCCCATACTCTTTAATCGCCTTCCGGAGGGGCAGGATGTTCCCGAAGGACTTGCTCATCTTCTTGCCCTCCATCATCACAAATCCATTTGTTGCAATCTGGCACGGGCAGTGCTTCTCCGGGAATATCGCAACATGGTTGAAAATAAAGAACGGAAGATGATTTCTAATCAAATCCCCGGCGGAATGCCTTGAGTCCACCGGATACCAGTAGAGGAATTCCTTCCTTATCTTCGCCCATTCCTTCTTTCCACTCCCTTTCCCGAGCAGCACATAATCAAAGAACTCCTCGTTCAATTCTTCCGGGTCCGCATCCTTCAGCAGATGCGCAATCGCATAGAACGCCATATAGATGGTGGAATCCGAAAGCGGCTCAATTATTTTTCCCTTGTCAAACGGGAAGGGCGTGCCCAGCCCGGATGCGCGCGTGCATGCCTTCTCCCTGAGCCAATCCATTGTCGCGAGGTAATCCTTGCGCGTGCTTTCCGGCATTATGCACATCTTCCCCAGCCATTCCTTTGTCTTGGATTTCCATTCCTCATTCCCGTAATCCAGGAACCACTGATCCTCCACCAGCTTGACGCATGCCTGCGCCCCGCACCTGCAGAACACCGGGCCTTTAGCAAGCACGAAAAGGGAAAACGCCTTCCCCTCCTTCACCAATTTTTCCTTCACCTTCTCCTTTGCCTCAAGCGCACCTTTCCCGCGGAACTCCCCCACGCCCATGATGCCGCCGTGCGCCTCAGTCTTGTAAAGCTCCTTGGTCGCATCCTCCGCCTTCTCGTCGTCCTGGTTCTTGACCTTCATCCTCTCCACAATTTCCTGCGCAGGCACCGCCCCGGGCTTCAGCCCCGGGTACGCCATCACAATTATCGGCTTCAACTCCGCGAGTTTGCCCAAATCACGTAGAGCCAGATAATCATAGGGCGCATGCGCAGGGACGCTCATCACCACGCCCGTCCCAAGCCGCGCATCAACGAATCCCGCGGAAAGTATGGGAACCTTCCTCCCATCCGGAGTTTCCGCAACCCCGCCCACAATCTTGGAGCCATCCATCTCCTCCGCGACCTCCATCGGAATCTGCAGCGAAAGGAGGCGGGCGGCCACCTTGGAAATGTAATATGCCTCCTCCTTATGGAAAACCTTCACGTATTTTTCGCGGGGATTAACCCAGATGTTCGTAACCCCGTAAATGGTCTCCGGGCGATACGTAGACGCAACAAGCCACCCATCCTTATACTTGAATTTGATGCAGGTGACCTCCTCTATTTCCGGGTCCACGTCACCTTGGGTATCGTGCGCGCTCACCACATTTGAGTCCGAGGGGCACCACGCAACCCTGTGCGTGCCCTTCACCACATATCCCTTCTCCTTCAGTTTCCTGAACTGCCACTGTATGAACTTGTTGAAATGCTTGTCAAATGTGTAGAATTTCCTCCTCCAGTCTATCGCATACCCAATCTCCTTCATCCCTTCCTCTATTTCCTTGGAAAAGTAGAGCACGAGCGCCTCGGGCTGCGTGAGGGTTTCCGCCTTCTCGCGCGGAATCCCATATATGTTCTCAAAAATAGAGAGGAGCTCCGCATCCCCCTCCTTCAGCCGTTTCGCCATCCCCAGGATGGGCGTCCCCGTGACGTGGAACGCCATAGGGAACAATACATTGTACCCCCTTAATCTCCAATACCTCGCATAAATGTCCGCGGTGGTATAAGTCCTGCCGTGCCCCACGTGCTGGGGCGAATTCGGGTACGGGAAAGCCGCAGTGATGAACTTCTTCTTCCCTTCGCCTGCCTCGGGCTCATACGCCTTCCCCTTGCCCCACCTTCCCCTCCACTTGGCCTCCAGCCCCTGCATATCCATGAATATCATCTTTTTTACAGTATAGAGCGTTGCTCATCTATTCTTTGGAATATATTTATATACGTTGGTAACGGAATAGGGAGGCATGCTAGCAAGCGGCCTTTGCGTGCCATTACTCGCGGCACTGCCACCCAACCCCCTGACGCCGCTCGTGGTGGCCGCCCTTGCGCTCGCCCTTCTCATCGTTGCCGCATATTACATGTTCTCAAGGCTGCTCGGCTCGGCCCAGCTGGAGGCGTTCGCGAAGGAGGAATTCACCCAATTCGTGTTCACGATGCTCATCTTCGCATCCTTCCTAATGCTCTATTTCGCAATCTCCGGGCTCGCCTCAGCCGCCGCGTGCGGCTCCGCATCCTGCGACCACATGGACGTGGCGCTCTACTCCCTCGGCATAGTGGAGAACGCGATGTTCAACACCTATATCTCCCTTTATTCCGCGGAGTTCCTCATCGGAATCGTCTCCACCATGGGGTTCTACGTGCCGGTCATCGTCACCCCGGCGCTCTTCCTCTGGGTGTCCATCTCCTCCTTCTCCGGAATAGAGCCAATCAGCAACGCCCTCATCACCATAATAGAGAGCATGGGCTACCTCTTCGGGCTCGCGTACGCGAGGGAGCGGCTCCTGTATTTCTTCAGGGACGTCACCTTCGCCATACTCATCCCGCTCGGCTTCTTCATGCGCGCCCTGCCCTTCAGCAGGCGGACGGGCTCCAGCATAATAGCGATTGCATTCGCGGGCTTCTTCGCCTACCCGTTGTCCATAGTGCTCTCCCACTACCTGATGTTCGGCTTCACGGGCGCCGGGGGGATGGACGTCATGTCCCCGCTGCCCGCCCCCGCCCTCTGCTCGCAGACCGAACTCCAGGTCGGTGAAAACAATGAGGCGATAGGGGCGGAATGGGAGGCCATAATAGGGGACCTTTCCACAAAACAATACGACAGCAGTTTCTTCGGCGTCATCACCGGCGTTTTCTGGGGGACGCTGGAGATGGTCGGCTCCTTCTTCACGCAGTTCCTGCCCGCTTTCGTGGGCAAGTACAACTTCAACCTGCTCTCGCCCACCTTCTCGCCGTTCGTGCATGCCGCATACTTCTACATGCTGCGGCAGGTGGTTTCCCAGGTGCAGTTCGCGGTGTTCGTGCTTGTGACTTTCGTGTTTGAGATAATAGTGACGGTGACCGCCTTCAGGAGCGTCTCGGGCATGCTGGGCGGAGAAATAGAGATACTCGGGCTCACGAAGGTGGTGTGATTATGGTGGCGCACGTCATTGCGGGCATTCGGGGGTATGCGTAATGGAATTCCCCGCATACTTTGTCTCCATAACCGCCGCAACAGTCATCCTGCTCGCGGGATACATCGCCCTGCTCCACATGGCGTCCAGGTTCTTCAGCAAGCCGGAGATGGCGGCGTATGCAAACGTGGAGCTGCAGCACCTATTCGTCTCGCTGATGATTTTCGTTTCCGCAATAGCCATATTCGTCTCCGCGGAGCAGCTCGCGAGCGCCATAGGGCTCAAGCCGGGCGAGGAGAGCCTGAACCAGGTCTCCATAAGCTTCCTGCAGAAGGTCATAAGCAACGGCATAATGCCCGCGACCGTGGACCTCATCTCCATGGACATGAGGCTGAGCTTCTGGTCCGCCCTCCAGGGGAGGCACGGCCCCTCGGTCTGGAACTACACCTTCAAGCAGGTGACCGGGCTGGAGCCGGTGATAAGCGTGGTCAGGATACTCAGCTTCACGCTCACCGCGTTCCTCGGCACGCTCACTGCGCAGGTGCTCATCTTCTATCTCATAGACTCGCTCACGCCCATCGCGCTGGCATGCGGGGTGCTCGTCCGTTTCTACCCTCCCGCACGGGACGCCGGCACATATCTCATAGTTTTCGCAATCGCCTTCCAATCCTTCTTCCCGCTCCTTTTCGTGATGAACGTCCACATACTGGACGAGGTGTGGCAGGCGCACGGCTGGGGCGACACATATTCCCCATACGTGAGCATACCCAAGGACCTGCGCGTGCAGGCGTTCAGCGACATCATCCCGGACGAGCTGGAGGAGAGGCTTCGCGCGGTGAGCTTTGACCCGAGCACCGTGGCCAACGTGCTGTCCTTCCTGCCGTTCATCTCATTCCTGCGCTTCGCAGCGCTCATACCGTTTTTCGAGGGCATAGCCAGCCTCTCGCTCCCGGCGCTCTTCCTGCCGGCCATCACGATGTCGCTCACTATTTCGTTTATAAACGCGATGACGAAGTTCTTCACGGGGAAGGGATAGGATGTTCATGCTGCTCTCACTGGAGCTGATCACGCCGTTTGCCGGCGCCCTCCTACTCCTCGTGCTCTCAATAGTCGCCCTCGCATACGCGCTCGGCTCCCTGCTCTCCAACGACCAGATGAAGGCGTGGGCGAGGATTGAGCTGGTGGAGGTCTTTTATACCGCCGTCATACTCGCCATGATGGTCTTCCTGGTAACGCTTGCGGACGACTCCATCGCGGGGCTGATAAACTCTTCCCACCCCTACGTCGCCAACGGCGCCATAAGCCAGACCGGCTTCTGCACCCATCTGGGCGGGCTGCAGGATTACAGGGGCCTCCCCTGCCACATCGCGGTGGGCAAGAGCTTCTTCTCCACGCTTTTTGACGAGAGCAGCATGTACCTTTACGACATGCTCAGGGACTACAACCGGATGGCGTATCTCGCCAGCATCGGCTTCAACATGGACACCATCCTGCACTCAACGGGCGGGCTCTCCTTCTCGCCCTTCGCAGCCTACCTGCAGATGCCCATCGGCATATACAACTACCTTTTTGACTTCGGGGTGCGCTCCCTCATGCTCATAAAGAGCCAGGAAATCCTCCTCGTGTTCGTGAACGCCTCCGTGTTCCCGGTGTTCATTTCCGTGGGCATAGCGCTGCGCGCCTTCCCGGCGTTCAGGAAGCTGGGCGGCTTGATGATGGGCATAGCCCTCTCCATGTATTACGTTTTCCCCGCCTTCTACGTGCTCGGCTCGTACATACTCTCGGGCATGATGATGGCACAGTTTTACGAGAGCCCCACGCACAGCGTCAACATAATGGACGCGCCGTTCATAGATTTTGACGCGATGAAGATAGGCGACACCGGGAAGTCGGTCGCGGACCTGATACCCAACCCCACGGTCACCCAGGACGCCTCGGGCGGGGTATCCATGGACTACGGTGGCCAGCATATCACGCAGGCGGACCTCAACAGCGGCAAGCTCATCTACCTTAATGCCTCTGGCTCGGACATATGCAAGCCGACCACGGACCGGGTTTCCGGCTTTGACGCGGGAGACGAGTGGATAAAGTTCGTCAAGCTGCTCGCGGAGATAGGCACCTTCCCAATCTCCGGGTTCATGACCGGGGAGAAATTCGACCAATGGATATTCGGGGACAACGGCATAATCAACAGCATGGCCAGGATGATATTCTTCTCGCTTTTCTTTTCCTTCCTGGCCGTGATGTCAACCATAGCTGCAATAAAGAACATCTCGCCGATGCTGGGCGGTGATACCGAGATAGCGGGGCTGACGCACCTGGTGTAGCCTATGAAACGCATGCTCATCTCTCTCCTGTTGGTTTCCCTCCTGGTTGCGCAGGCGGCCTCCAGCTTCCAGCCTTCAGCATCCAACGTCCAGCATCCTGTTTCTTTCCAAGATGCACCTACCACGCCCATTGTTCCAGGCACTTCCACTTCAACCGGAACAACCACAATCACTTCCGGCTCCGAGGCGGTCGCCGAGGTGAACCGCGGCATAGACGCGCAGGAGAACAAGTGGCTTGACGACGCCTTTTTCCAGAACGGCTTCTGCAACCCGGCGGCAGGGCAGCTGGGCAACTTTGACCCGTTCGTGCCCGCGGCGATGATGCTCCTGGTGATTTCGCTGGCAATCACCCTCGTATATATGATGAGCAGCGTCTTTGATTCGCCCATGCTCGCGGCGCTCGCGAAGCAGGAGGGCTACGAGATACTCCTCACAATCCTGATATTCACCGGCTTCTTCGCCGTGAGCGGGCTGCTCAACAACGCCGTCCTCGGCGTGCATGGAGGGAGCGACGGCCTGATGGGCAGCGCGGCGGACTACTCCAAGACCATGGTCATAAAGATATCCAAGGACGTCGGCTCGCTCGCCCTCTTCAACACCTTCCTCTACATGTTCTATTCCGCGCCGATAAAGTTCGGCAAGGCGGCGTATGCCGGCGTATCCTTCAACATGGGCTCGGTCCTGCGCCCCTTCATAGACGGAATAGGCATCGCCTCCAACCTCCTCTCCGTGGCGCTGGGCGAATGGCTCGCGAACCTAGGGCTGCTCTGCTTCATCAAGCGCGTCGCCATCCCCGTGATGCTTCCCATAGGGCTATTGCTGCGCAGCGTCCCGCAGCTCAGGGGAGGCGGGAACGCGCTGATAGCGTTCGCCTTCGCCCTCTTCATCGTCTATCCCACGATGCTCGCCTTCAATTACGAGGCGTACCAGATGAGGTACGGCGCCACCACGCAGGGGCTCCCTGTGCAGAACGCCGTCGCCTACTTCATAAGCCAGTTCGGGCTGCTCGGAGGGGCCGCCCTCTTCCTCGGGGTGAAGGTGATTACGGGCACGGCGCTGGGCGCGCTGCTGCTTGTCTCGGCCGCGATGGTCTTCCTTGAGACGATTGCCGACATGGTCTATACGGTATTCGTGATGAGCTTCTTCCTCGCGCTGCTGAACATATTCGTGACGCTTACGTTCGCGAAGGAGCTCGCACGGTTCCTGGGCACGGAAATAAACGTGGGCAGTTTCGTGAGGCTGATATAGGTGGCATACGAGATAGTGGTGACGGACGCGATATGCAAGGCCAACCTCGTCGTCCCGGACTGGCAGCTCGCCTCCGGGGCCGCGCTTCTCGCCTCTGTCGCCCTCATCGTATTCTTTTACCTCATCAGCAAGCTTTTCCAGAACAACGAGGGGCTCTCCTGGGCGAAGCTGGAGCTTTACGAGGTGTTTGTGACCGCAATCATAATAATCGCGCTCGCAGGCGCAACGAACCTCGCGTGCAACGCGAAGGCATCCTGGCTCATCCCCTCCACCTCCGTTCCCCAGGACTACAACATCTACCGGGGCTCGGTCTTCTACCTGGAGGAGTTCTCGGACAAGATAATGCTAATAACCACGAGCCTGTATGCGTTCTATTCGTGGATGGACCCCATAACCTCCATGACGCTGACGGGCAAGCCCCTGGGCATCGGCACCGCGATACAGCCCACCAGCGGCATCGCCGCCACGGTCAAGCCCGGGATGACCAACGCCTTCAACATGCTCATCGTGGGATACATAACCAACAAGGCGCAGATGTTCCTGGTGGATTTCTTCTCGTTCGGCTTCCTGAAGTACTACCTCCCGCTGGGCATACTCATGCGCTGCTTCACGCCCACCCGCAGGATAGGCGGCACCATCATAGCGCTTGCGCTCGGCTTCCTTTTCGTCTATCCCTTCCTCATCATAATGGAGGGCGAGTTCGGGCTGAATTCCCTCAACCTCATGAGCGACGAGTTCATCCCCAACTTCTGGCAGGAGCTGGGCACCTTCGGGTTCTCCTCCTTCACCGCCATATTCAGCGACCTGTCGCTGGATGCGTTCAACCTGCTCGGCGCGCTGCTCCAGAGCGGCATAGGCGTGATTGCGTTCGGCCTGCTCTACCTTTTCAGCAGCGCAGCCAGCTACGCGTTCCTGTTCGGGCTGTTTTTCCCGGCTTTCAACGTTCTCATACTTGTCACAACCACACGATACCTCAGCAAATCCATGGGCGAGGAGATTGACGTGACGAACCTTACGAGGCTGATATGATGGACTGGGTGCTGCTCACAATAATAATCGTTCTCCTTTCCTTTTCGCTTTCGGCGCTGATGATAGTGCTCTCCCGCGCCTTCTCCAACAAGGGGCTGGAGCAATGGGCGAAGGGCGAGATGGTCTTCGCCGTTTCAACATTCTTCCTCGCAGTGTTCTTCATAGCGCTCTTCACCGAGGGCAACTCCATTGCGTTTGAGGCGATGAAGGCGCTTACGATTGAGAACTACGCGCAGCAGGGCATAACCATCACCCCCGCCCAGTTTGACGTGATGTTCCCGGTGCAGGGCGAGAGGACGATGATAAGGCTTGCCGAGGTGTATATGGGCAGCACATATTCCTGCTTACGGGAGATATCGCAGTATACATATGCTATATCCGCGCCCTTCTTCTTCGGGGAATCCTTCACGAAGGACTTCTTCATGGCGGACGTGCTGAGCGGATGGGGGCTGAAGCCGATTACGCAGACGGCCACCAACATAATGAATTATGCAGTCTTCACCGCGCTCCTGTTCCGCATATTCCAGCAGATGCTTGAGTTCGTCGCCGCGACTGCCCTGCCCATATTCCTGCCGGTGGGAATATTGCTGAGGGCGTTCCCGCCCACCCGCGGCTCCGGGGCGTACGTCCTCGCGTTCGTGATGGGCTTCTATTTCGTCTTCCCGCTCGCCTACCTGATGGTGGTCAACCTCTCGCTCAACCCGTTCGTATGCGGCATCCCCGACACCCTGCCCAACATGCCGAACACATGCAGCATGTCCGAGCCGGGGAGGGCGGAGGAGATATTCCTGTGGGACACCGCCCACTTCACCGAAGTGCTGGGTGCGCTTGAGAAGATAATGGAAAGGGGGCTCAATGGCGTTTTCATCAACCTCTGCAGCCTGCCGTTCCTCGCGATGGTCATAACGATGAGTTTCATCCTTTCCACCACGAACCTCTTCGGCGCGAACCTGCCGGAGGTGGGGAGGGGATTTGTGAAACTTATCTAGCTGACTTCCATATGCAAATAGTCCGACCTTTCGCCGCCACTCAATAATATGCCTATATCGTACCCTTCCTTCTCCAATTTCTTTTCGTTCTTCTTCACTTCCTCATGGGAGTAGTAATCCAGCTTTCCGCCCACATCCACTTCCCACAAGTCCTTCCCCAGCGCCCTCTCCACATAATCCTTCTGTGGCTCCACCCTTCCGCCCACGCATTTTTTCAGGAATGAGAAATTAACATCCGCCGTCACCTGTTTTGAAAACTCCCTCCATATGGATGCATTCCAGACATTCCTCGGAAGCATGCGCATCCCCTCCGCATCCGCGAACCCGTAATCAAAAATGTCAATCCATCCTCCCGGAGCGAGTTTCTTCCTCCATCCAAGGACGCATTCCAATCCAATCTCGGGCACGGGAACCCAGTAACCCTCCGGCATCCCCTCCATGAATAGCGCAGTTTCGCCCTCCAGTTGCGTTTCCACTCCCAGGAATTCCTTTCCCTCCCGCACCACTTCGTTTGCCCTCATTCCCCTGCGCACCAGCATACGCGTGGGCAAATCATCCAATAGCTCGTTGCATTTCACGCAATTCGCGCCGCGCATCTTCTTCCAGTTCCATGCGGGCGCAACAACCTTTTCAAATGAGAACCCCCTCAGTTTCTTCGCCGCCCTTTCCACTCCCTTCTCCGAAAAATCCCATAAGATGTAAGTGGTGCGCTCAGCAACCTTTTCATCCGCCTTGCTTAGCGCCTTTAGAAAATTCAAAGCAAAGCTTCCGTCCCCAACCCCAATTTCATAAATTCTCAATTTTCCATTCCGCGCCGCGCGGGACGCGAATTCAACGGCATTGGCTTCGGCGAATTTAACCGATTGCGCGAAAGTACGGAAGGAGGAATAGATGCGCCCGCCCTTTGAAGAATAGAATTCAGAATTCCTGCGGCGCTGGAATTCCGCGAAGGCCTCCATGCGCAATATTCAAAATCCGGGCTTTATAACCCTATTCGAGGAACAGCTCCGAATACAGCCCCAGCATGTATGGATGGAGCTTAAGCTTCCCAAGCTCAAACTTTATGGTTTTCCAGTCTATCGGCTTCTGCCCCCGGTTAAGCTTGTATGCCTTGAGCTTCCTCATGGACTGCACGGCCCCGGAGGTGAGGATGATTTCCGCGGCAAGCGCATCTGCGGGCTCCAGCTTTTCCGCAATGCCCTTCCAATCCTGTTGGTACGAAAGGCCCTCTATTATGCCTATCATCCTGTCGCTGAATAGCATGTATCCGTATTCCTTCTCGGTTTTTGCATTTATCCCGCGCAGGTATGCCGCACTTTCCCTGTGCAGGTTCATGACTGCTTCCTTTATCGGCGCCTCGGCAAGGGTGAAGGTCGCGCGGTCCTTCGCGAGCCACTGCCCGAGGTCGCCCACAGTTATCTTTCTCTGCGCCGCCCCGCCATTCCCGTTCCCGGCCGAGCCCAATGTCAGGAGCCCCACTTCGTTGAGCATGGCTGGCAGCACCACGGACTCCGCAAGGTAATCCGAGAGCCTTTCCCCGTTCAGCTCCCCAGTAGGGCTGAATACGCCCCTTTTCACGAGGTCTTCCTGCGCCTTCTGCAGGAAGAGGTTCGGCTGGTTATCCCAGTTCTTCCTGATTTCATCAACCGCGTACAACGCCATCCCCACGGCCCTGCACGTCTTCTGGTATGCGAAATCAGGGGAACCCGTGAGCTGCATCGTGGTCATGAGGTAAAGGATGACGCCCGGATTGAAGTCCGCGCGCGGCGCGACGTAATGCGCGTCCGCAACGGCATCTATGAATCTTTCAATTCCAGTCCTTCCATCAGAAGAGATCCCCTCCTCCCCAAGGAAAATATCCCTGAACCTGCAGTTCGCCGGCACGGATTTGCAGTCCTTTGCGAATGTCTTGTACCCGACCAGCTTGTAGAGGTCCTTGAACGCCTCAATCCCGAACCCTTTCAGGTGCAGGCGGCGCACCTTGTTGAACGTTTCCGCGTAATACTCGTCGTCCACTTCCCTCATCATCGCCTTTATCCTGCCGCGCATCTCCTTCTCACCGTGGAGGTCGTATTCGTCCATGAGGTCGTGGTACCTGTCCCTGTGTGAGCTCATTTTTTCAAGGAACGGCGTTTCCTTTGCGTCTTTCACACCCTCTTCCCGGTTTGGAAGCTCAAAAACGGAGTATAATATCTCATAAAGCTTGAAGAGCCGGTAGTTCAGCTCTATCCTCCTGAGAAGGCCCTCCCGCCCTTCCTCGGTTTCCAGCTCCTTGCCGTTTACATCCCCCATCGCGTCAAGCTCCTTCTCGTATTCGCCCACTTTGTCCTCGACAATCCCGGTTATGTTCACCTTCTCAAGGGCGAAATACGGCTCAAGGTGCTTTGCCGCCTCCCCGTTCACAATCAGCTCCATCTCGGAAGGTATGCCTGCCATCCTCGCGGCGAAGTTCATCAGGTCGCATATCATGGTGTGCCTTATGTCATTCCTCATTATTGCGACCTTGCCGGTTGCAAGGGAACCCCTTATCTTAAGGCGTGAATAGACGCTCTTGCCGGCAGTTTTCTCCTCAAGGCTGACAAGTTCGTTGTGTATCTCAAAAAGCGCCCTGACCGTGTGGAGCAGCCTAGCCGCCTCCACAGAGCTGACCTGTGGATTATCCTCCGGTGCTTTGACTACCCCATTGACCTCGTCGCCGATGAGGTTGTCGCGCATGCACCTGAACACACCCATCGCAATCCTGAAATAGAGATGCATCACGCGCACGGTTGCATCCAGCTCCTCCTGCTGTTTTCCCCTTGCGCTTGCGGTGGACCTGGCCTGGTCCACCTTGATGATGGTGCCCTGGAATTCCAGCTTGTTGTCCTCCTCTGCCGCATACTGCTCCACGGTAGGGACCTGTTCCTAGTCTATGCAGTCCACGAACAGCTTCAGCCTCCACACGAATTCATCAACCGGGGAGCGTATCTCGTGGAGGGAACTCGGAATCTTTTCCCTGTCCCATTTTTCCGCACGCCGCGTTATTTTCGCAGGCGCGTGGGCGAGGAACTCAAGCAGCGCTTTCCTTTCCGGTTCGGGGACATCCGCAAGCTTGGCTTCCATGATTTCCCTGAATTTTGCCTCCTTCCAGAAAGGCGCCCCCTGCAGGCCCGGTGGACCCATAGGTCGCTCCTTTGCGAAGTGCAAATTTGCCGCCATCTGCCGTGCATCTTTCTTCAAGGTCACCATTCCTATCTATATATTACGACAAAACCCTTAAAAACCCGCAGTTTTTTATTCCCTGCCTCCTTATTCCCAGCATGAAGAACATAAAGAAATACATTTTAGACACCAGCTTATTTGTAAATCCCGCAGCCCGCACCCCCTTTGGGAACAGCCCGCAGGAGGCGGTTGAGCATTTCGCCGCCCTCGCAAAGGAATACGACGCCAATTTCTACATGCCGCCCTCCATCTGGAAGGAACTCTCCAACTTCGCACCCAATCTCCATGCTTTAGAGGGGATAGTCAAGCGGAAGGCCCCCAACATCTATTCCATCCACCTGCCTGCCGCTGTTTTCTACGAGTTCATAGACGATGTAAGGGGCAGGGTAAACAAGGGCTTAAGGCTCGCGGAGGAATTCGCGGTGGACAACCGCCCGGACAACGACGAAAAGCTGCGCAAGCTCCGCGACAAGTACCGGGATTCAATGCGCACCGGAATAGTGGACAGCAAAGAAGATTTTGAGATAGTCCTCCTCGCGTTTGAGCTGGAGGCCGCAATAGTCACAAGCGACGAGGGCATATTCCACCTCGCAAATAAAGTGGGGTGCGAATGGATAGACGCCTCAAAGTTCCACTCAATCCTGCACAAGAAAAAGAAGAAGGATTAGCCCTACGCTGGAAACCTTAATCCTCCTGAGTCCTCCCTTCCACGGCGCGCCTCGCCATGCGCGTGCTCTCCTTCATTATCTTCACAAATGTTATCTCGTATCCCTTCCCCTCCCTCTCTTCCTTCTCAACCCTCAGTTCCACCTCGTGCCCCATCCCCGCAAGGATAGCATCCCATGTGGAATGGCTTTTCACGCGTACGCGGAACCTCTGCACCGCCTCCTTTGCATCCAGCGCCCCGTCCAATTCGGAGTAAAGCGCCTCGCCCAGCATCTTCGTGTAATCCGCCTTCTTCAGCCCCAGGTCGCGGACGGAAACAGCGGAACGGAAGACCCTCTGCTTCATGAAGCCCATCGGCATGTCAAATATGTAGGATGAGCTTTCCGCCAAATCGTGTATGTCCGAAGAGGGGGTGACGAACTTCACCATTTCCTTCCCCTCCAGCCCGCGTATGACTATTCCCTCTTTCCCTTCCTTATCCATCTTGCGCACGGCGCCCTTCAGTTTTGCAATCTCATCCCTCCTGAACACGCCGACCAGTGGCACGGGCGTGAGCCCGAACTCCTTGCACAAGTCCCTCCTTTCCATGGGCGGAAGGAACTCCCCATGCTCGTCTATGATGTCAAAAACATAATATTTCACATCATATTCATCCGTCGGCGTAGTATGCGGCGTGTTCCCAATCATCTCTCCGCAGAGAATCCAGCCAGCATGCCCGGAAAAGAATTTCTTCACGCCCGCATCGTCCGCGAGCTTCTCCGCCGCAAACCCGTCAGTAAATCCGCCGCGGGAAAGGCACGTGAACTTCCCCCGGTAGAGCAAAGCCCTCACATTATACCCGTCTATTTTCTCTTCCACCAGCATCTCGTCGGACTTAATATTATTCCCAATCCCTTCGCCGAGCACGAATATGCGCGGTATCTTCGGGTAGCCGGGGATTGTCCTGGTGCCCGCTATGAGCGTGCCGCGGGGCATCCCCCCGGCCTTCTCCGCGAAGCGCAGGAACTCCCCGTACTCCACCACCCTATTGCTGCCCTTGAGCCGTTCAATTTCCATCCTCAATCACCGGAAGTTTCGCTGCCCTTTTCCGGCCCCCCCTCCGGTTCCGGGTTTTCCCCATTGCGCCCCATCTTCTTGAGCCGCTCCTCCACCTCCTTCTCAAGCTCCTGCTGTTCCTTGTCCCCCTTCGCCTCCCCCCTCCGCAGGAGCACCGCACCGACCGCGGTGAGCACAACGCTCAGTATTATCACCACGAACGCTATCTCAACGAAAAGCTCCGCCTGCGCATAGAGCGGCGCGAACACCTCCGGCGGAATCGTGCCCTGGCTCTCAAGCAGCACCACCGCGGGATACCCTCCCATGACCGCGGCCGCAAGCCCCCTGGGCATGAACGCGTTTATGTATTTGCTGTATTTGGAGATTGGGCTGCCCCACGTGGATATCCGGGTGGAGAGGAACCTCGCCACGGCGAGCCCGAGCATCATCGCCCCGCCCACCACTATGGAATACGCGCTCCCTATCACGACCATGCTCCCCAAATAGACAAAATAGAAGCTCCTCACAAGGAACCCGAACTCGTTCTGGAAGGTGAGCAGCTCGGCGTCGTCCGCGACGTCCTTGAACTTGAGCATCTGCCCTATCTCCTTGTAGTTCCCGAGCATTATCCCGATCACGAGCGCGGCGATGGCGCCGCTCCCCCCGAAGTATTCCGCGGCCATGTATGCGATGAGTATTATCGCCAGCGTGACCATGTAGAAGAAATCTATCTGCCTCAATTTCTTGCTGAGCGCAATCCACGCGAGCCCTATCAGCCCGCCGATGACCGCCCCGGTTGAGAAGCTGCCCAGGATTTCCTTCCCGGTCCCCTGCACGCTCGCGTTGTGCGTCACCACTATGCTCATGAGCGCAATCGTCAGGATGACCGCGAGCACGTCCGTGAGCGCTGCGTCTATGAGCACGAACTGCCTCGCCTCGTCGCTCATCTTCAGCCCGCTCACTATGGAGACCACCATCGTGGAAGTGGTTCCGCCAAGTATCGCGCCGAGCACAGCGCCCATCAGCGGGTCGTAGCCCAGCGCAACCCATATCCCCGTTACGGCCAGGATGGAAAGGATGGTGACCAGGACTGCCATCAGGACGCCCCTCCCCCCTCCGTGTATGAGCTGGAAGATGTTCATCCTCATTCCGCCGTCAAAAAGGAGCACCACGAGCGCGAGCGGCCCCACGATGTAGCCCACGCTCTTCAGCATCTCCACATCCAATCCGTGCGTCACCGGGCCGAGCATGTACCCCAGCGCAAGCAGGAGGAGCACTCCCGGAATGCCCAATTTCCTGAAGAGCATCTCCCCTATGAAGCCAGCGAAGATTATGCCGGAGATGAGCGCGAATGCGATGAGTGTTTCAATCATGCGGATTCACCATTTCGCTTTCTCGCCTTCGGTTTCGGCTCGTTCCCCGGCTCCTCTTCGGCTTCGGAACCTTCCCCGCCCTCTTCCGCCCCGCCTTCAGTTTCCTCCCCCGCATCCCCGTTTCCGCTTTCCTCCCCTTCCCCGCCCTCTTTTTTCTCCCCGTTTCCATTTACCCGTATGAACACGAGCCCCGCGGCGGTGAGCACCACGCTCACCACTATCACCACGAAGGATATGTCCACGAAAAGCAGCGCCTGCGCATAGAGCGGCGCGAACACGTTCGCGGGGATTGCACTCTGGCTCTGCAGCAGCACGAATGCGGGGTAGCTCCCCATCACCGCGGTCGCCAGCCCCCTCGGCATCATTATGTTTATCTGCTTGCTGTACTGGGAGAGGTCGCTCCTGAACGTGGATATCTTCGCGGACACGAACCTCGCCACTATCAGCCCGGCCATCACCGCCGCCCCCAGGAGCACCGGCAACCCTGCCGTTATGGAGACCAGCGTCCCCATATAGACGAAATAGAAGGTCCTCACCAGGAAGCCGATTTCGCTCTGGAAGCGGAAGATGTTTGGCGTTTCGGCGGCATCCTTGAACCTCAGCATGGTTGCGATTTCCTTGTGGTTGCCCAGCATTATGCCGAACATGAGCGCGGCAATCGCCCCGCTCGCCCCGAAATATTCCGTAATCAAATATGCAAAAAGCAATATCGCGACCGTGAGCATGTACGAGAAGCTTATCCCGCCCAGTTTCCTGCTGAGCGCTATCCATATGAGCCCCAGCACCGCCCCGATAAGCCCGCCTATGGAGAAGCTGCTGGCCAGCTCCTTCCCGGTCCCCTGCACGCTGGCGGTCCCGGTCATCACCACCCCCAGCAGCGCAATGGTCACCACCACCGTGAGCACGTCCGTGAGCGCGGATTCCACGACAAGGAACTGTTTCGCCTTCTCGCTTATGCCGATTTTTCCGGCGATGGCCGTTATTATGGTGGAGGTGGTCCCTCCAACTATGGCGCCGAGGATTGCGCCCATGAGCGGGTCGTATCCGAGCGCCATCCATATGCCCGCAGTGGCGAGCATCGCGGTAACCATCATCAGGATGGCCATTAGTATGCCCCTTCCGCTCTCGTGTACGAGGCGGTATATGTTCAGGTCAAGCCCCCCGTCAAAAAGCAATATGGCTAGCGCCAGCGGCCCCACTATATACTCTATCCCTTTCAGCATATTCACGTCCAGCTGGTGCGTCACCGGGCCGAGCATATACCCCAGCGCAAGCAGGAGGAGCACGCCCGGAATCCCGAGCCGCCTGAACATTATCTCGCCGATGAAACCGGCCATTATTATGCCGGAGATGAGCCCGAACGCCACAAGGGTTTCCATGCTTGCCATCCCAATCACCATGGAACCGATTTCAGCCCGAACCTGTTCGCCGCCGCATTGGTTACAATATGAAGCAGCCAGGACAGCACGAGCAGGAAGATTACGCCTTCAGGCGAATACAACGCATGAGCCACGGGGTATGCCAGCAGCAGCCCCACCACTATGAACCCGAGCTGGTCCAGGAAGAACGGCTTGCCCGGCCCTATGCCCGCCCTCCTCTTCACGAAGCTGCCCAGCGCATCTCCCACGAGCGCACCCAGCGAAAGGAGGAACCCTGAAAGGAACTGTTCCCACGCGGAAGTGAAAACTGGAAGAAAGAAATAGAGCGCGAGGGTTCCCCCCGCGACCGTGCCCGCCGCAACCCCGCCCACAAAACCCCGAACAGTTTTCGCATTCCCGAAGATGCGCCTCCCGTCCGAGAAGCTCGCGCCGAAATCAAGGGGCTGCCCGCCCCCGAGCAGCACTGGCGCAGCGTTCGCTATGTAACATGGAATAATGAATATGAGGAGCGCCAGCAGGTCCATTGTTCCATTCCTTCTAAATTAGTGTTTTTAATAAGTATCGTTGCTCAGGGGGCAATACCCTATCTCGCATCCAAACGGAGGGACGCACCTTCCCCATTTTCCGCACGCATCGCATTCCTTAGTTCCCTGCACGCATGAGCTATAAGTGCACGGTTCGGTTTCGCCTGGCGTGCATTCAAGCCTCTTCTCGCACGCCCCCTGCCTTCCGAGTATGCAGGGCCGGTATCCCGCGCACCCGTCCGCAGTGGTGCAGGAAACCTCCACCCCGGCTGTGCACTCCGGCTCACCCTCCGCCTGCGGGGCGGGCCCGAAGCCCGGCTGCTGCGGGCTGAAGAACGGAAGCAGGAAATAGATTAGCGTGAAGAAAAGCAAAACCGGAATTATATACAAATATTTCCCGCCCTCCCCGTCCATACATGCCTCACCTATATTCCAGATGGTAGCCGCTTCCACCCAATGTGAGTTCCCTCAGGAGCCCGCTCACGCTGAGAAGGCCGGGCTGCACCCCGCTCACATCCACTTCGCACACGGGCGGCAAGTCCCCCTCGTATTCAATTCCGCCCAGCTCCGCCGCCTTCCGTATCGCGTCGTCCCTGCTACCCACAGCATCAACGAGCCCCACCTCCAGCGCGGTCCTGCCCGTAATCACGCGCGCATCCAGCACCTCATTGTATTTTGCGCGGTTAAGCCTGTCCCCGCGGTTCTCAATGACCGTGGAATTGAACTGCCGGAACGCCTGCTGCACTATGTCGCCGAGCACTGCCCTTTCCTCTTCCGTGAGGTTCCTGGATGGGGTGCCCATATCCTTCATCGCGCCGCTCTGTATGTTGTTCTCGCCCACGCCGATTTTCTCAAACAGGCCGGAGGCGTCGTAGGTGGTCATTATCACCCCTATGCTGCCGGTGAGGGCGTTCGGCTCGGAAACGATGTAATCCGCCGGAGTGGCGATGTAATACCCCCCGGAAGCCGCGACCTCCCTGAAGTACGCCACGCGCGGTTTCTCCAAGCCGTCTATGGCCCTGTATATCTCGTCGCTCGCAACGATTGTCCCACCCGGGGAATTTATGACAAACAATACCGCGCCCACGTCATCCCTTTTCCCTATCCCCTCTATCCTTTTGGAAATCTCATAGGAGCCGGACATCCCCTCGCTGAACAGGGAGGCGGGAGTGTCCTCGGTGGTAATCAGGCCGTTTATCTCCACGACCGCCACGCACTTGCCGAACGGGTTGGGGGTCCCGGATGCGAGAGAGAAAAGCCCGAACACCATCAGGAAAACAAGGCCGAGGGAAAGGAATACGACCGCGGCATACAGCCCGTAGTTCCTCTCATTGCCTTCACCCAGACGGCGGTTTCCCACCCTTTTTTCTTCTGCCATGTGCTGGTATTCCATAATAAGGATTAAATACGAATTGCACGCACATCTTCCTGGTACTGATTTATGGAAGAGGAAAATATAAAGTTTGAAAGCGGCTCATCCTTCTACAACCCCCACATGAGATTATGCCGCTCCACCTCTTCCCTTGCAGTTGGCGCCATAGGTAAACCGCTGGAAATCTGCGATGGCTTCTCCTCCACCGGAATCCGGGGCATAAGATATGCAAAGGAAAATGAAAACGTAACCCGCGCCTCCTTTGTTGAATTTGACGAAAGCGCAGCCGCGCTATGCAGGAAGAACATCTCCTCCAACTTTGTAAAGGGCGAAGTTTTAGAAGAGGAATTCAACCATCATCTAATGGATACCGCCTACAATTTGGTGGAATTGGACCCCTTCGGCTCCCCGGTTCCCTATTCCTATTTTGCAATGCGCTCCTTCCGCAGGATGAAGGAGGGATACATCTCCGCGACCGCCACGGACACCGCGGTCCTCTGCGGCGCCCACTACGCCGCGTGCCTCAAATACTACCATTCGCATCCCCTGCACAACGAACTGTGCCATGAGGCCGGCGCGAGAATCCTGGTGAAGCATTTCGCCAATCTCGCATCTGAATTTGATTTCGGCATCGTCCCCCTCTTCACGCTCTCCCACAGGCATTTCTTCAAAGTCTTCATAAGATTGGAAAAAGGGGCGGACAAAGCGGTGGGAAATGAGAAGAATATCGGCTTCATAAATTTCTGCCCCAAATGCGGATACCGCGAAGCAAATGCGCTCCCGCTTTCCAGATGCCCCAAGTGCAAATCCGAAATTGAATACGGCGGTCCGCTCTGGCTGGGCAAATTGCATTCAAAGGAACACATAAGGAGGATGAAAAAGCTGAACGAGGAAAGGGATTACGCAGACAAGAAGACAATCGCTTCCCTCCTTTCCCTGATGGAGAACGAGGATTCGTTCCCCCCATACTTCTATGACGTACATCGCTCATGCAAGCGGTTCGGGCTGCACAACCCCAAGCCGATAGAGGAGATAATCGCCGCAATAAAGAAGAGGAAATACTCGGCTGCGCGCACCCATTTCTCGCCCACGGGCATAAAGACCGATGCGCCCCCGTCCGCCCTGAAGAAACTAATCGCGTTCAAATAATCCCTTGCGCCAATCCGAATAACCCTTATATTCCTTCCCCTGCTTATCCATGCATGCCCGCGGCCATGCGGAAATTCTTTGAGCAGCTTTTCGATTTCTCACAGATTAGCCCCCTCCTGGAGCAGAGGCTCGCCATGGACCAGATGATGGCGCCGCTCCTCCTTCTCCAGATGCAGAGGCAGTTTGAGCTTAGCTACCAGCAGATGAGCCAGGCGATGGCCGAGGAATCCGAGAAGGCGATACGGGAGGACCGCGTCTCCAGGACCGAAACAAAGACCTCGGACACCAAAACCAAGCTGGAATCCGGCGAGGTCACCCAATTCAGCCTCATGTACTACAACCCCGAGCTGAAAAAAGTGGAAATGGTGGAGGAAACCATCACGATAAAATCAGATTCCTATTCCAGCCCTGAGCAGCAGGCGGTGGAAGAAGCGGCGGGCCAGAAGTCCATGCAGGGCCCGTACGGGCTGATTGCGCAGCCCACCCTCCACGAGAAGATAAACCCTTACATACTTGATTCGGTGCTCAGCAGGATAGAGGTGGAGCTGCCCAAGCCATTCGGGGGCGGGGCCGCCCACGTTCCCGCAGCCGCATTCGTGGCGGTTGAACGGAAAATGCAGGCCGAAGGGCAGGAAGACGAAATAGTGGCCCTCAACGCACTCCGGGAAATGCAGGTGCGCAAGGAGTCGCTCATCAAGTCCGTGGGCGCCGAGATAATCGCATTGGAGCAGGCGGTCAAGGCGCTGCAGGACAGCGACAGGAAGGAGGACAAAATCATTGACAAGCTTCCCCCGCTCTCGCGCATCCGCTACCTGGCGCTGCTCCGCAGGAGGAAGGGGCTGGAGCGCACCCTGCTCGCGGACCTCCTCATCGCCGACCTGGAATTCATGGAGGCGGTGAAGAAGAGCCTGAAGGGGCTGAGCCTGCGCGAGCTTGCGGGGATAGTGAGGAAATTCAGGGGCCTTGTCGGGAAGGCCGAGGGCAAGCCCAGGCCCGGCGCATAATCTTTTTCTCTTTATTATATAATGGGCTGAACGGCAATAAACAAGCTGAACAACAATAATTATCCAATATAATGTGGGAGGCTAGGGAGAAGGAAATGGGTGGGGGTTGATGAGAATCTTCCTTCTCCCTCCTAGCCTTGCCAGCTGGTACGCATGATTTCCTATTGCGGAAGGAAGAAAACCTTCCTCCCGACCTGCCTCTTTGAAAGCAGCCCAAGGGCGCCCAGGCGGTTCAGGCGCGAACTCGCGCCGTTCTTCCCCTTGTATCCGAACTCCGCCTGCACGTCGTCCGCAGTCGCCTTCCCCTTCTTCCTGACGAACTCCACTATTTTTTCGTCCATCTCGGGGATGAGCGGCTCCTCAAGCTCCCGGGGCTTCTCAAGCGCCTCCAGCCTTTGGAGCAAGTTCTTCAGTATCCGGTTGGTGTTTTCCCTTTCCTCCAGGAGCTGGTACATCAGCTCCCCGAGTACCACCGGATCCTTGAACTTCTCCAGGTTCTGCTGAAGGTCCGCCGAGATTTTTTCCCGGAGCTGCGGGCTGCTTATGCTTTTAAATTTATCTTTCGTATCCATTGTACCATGCTTCCATGGCGCGCCCCTTTGGGGGCACTGGCTGTTACGGGAAAATCCCGTAACAATCATGATGTTGTCATGATAGGTTTTTTAAACCTATCGCAGCTCTCCCGTAGAAAATCGTGATTCTTATGTCCCTCAAGCAACTCACCCATGAAGTCCTGGACGCCTTCTCCAAGAAAAACCAGAAGAAGATGAGGAAGACCAACGACAAAATCCTTGAGGCGCTGATGCTCTCATTCTCCAAGGAGATGTTCAACCTCGCCGTAATCTCATACGTATTGTCCAAAATCCTCGCGAAGCCGCGCTTCTACGGCCGCGCATACAAGGAGACGATGGAGAGGATGCTCCAGGTGCTCAACCACATGGAACGTAGCGCGGGGAATCCCGGGGATTATAATATCGCGGCGGGCAACCTTGAGGAGACCATCGGGCAGATGGAGAGCGAGGACCCGAGGTTCGTCAAGAGCCTCATTGAGAAGGGCAAACTAAAAACAGCTGCCATCCTTTACGCGCAGGGGATGAGCCTCTCTCTCGCCGCCGAGGAGACCGGAATCTCCAAGCAGGACATCATGGACTACTCAGGAAAGACGATGATGGCGGACAGGGTGGTGGATGCGGTCGGCATCTCCGAGCGCGTCAAGAAGGCGAAGAAGTTTTTCGGGGGTTGAGCATGGCCGGGAAGGACATCATCTGCGACTCAAGTGCAATCATCTCGCTCACTGACGCGTGCCTCGCGCACGTATTCTATTTCCTAAAAGAAAAAACAGGGGCGAAATTCCTCGTGCCCAAATCCGTGGTGTACGAGTGCGTGGAAAAGCCCCTGCACATCCCGAACAAGGACTACCGCTTCTCCGCGCTCAAGATAAAGGACATGATAAACGACGGCATCCTTGAGAAGGTGGATGCGGACGTCTCGCGCAGGATGGCCGACCTGGAGAAGGCGGGCAACACCGTTTTCTTCGCGCGCGGCCAGCCCATCAGGCTGATACATGCAGGCGAGGTGGAGATGATGGCGCTCGCAGAGGAGCTGGAAGTCTCCAACCTGCTCATGGACGAGAGGACCACGCGCCTGCTCATAGAGGCGCCCCTGAACCTGAAGGAGCACCTTGCGAAGGAACTCCATGTCAATATAATGGTGAATAAGGGGAGCCTGCAGGCGATGCAGGAGCTCACGAAAGGGATGGCCGTAATCCGCAGCACGGAAGCGCTCATTGTCGCATATGGGATGGGCTTCCTCAAGCACTTTGACGAGATAGAGAAGGAAGTGGCGGAAGCGGCGCTGTACAGGTTGAAAAGTGCGGGGTGCGCCATCAGCTTCAAGGAAATAGAAGAGTACATGAAAGGCGTATCTTGAATGGAAGAGGGGAAAGTGCGCATTGCGGTGGACAAGCGCGAAGCAGGTTTCGCCGAATTGTTTAAGGCCCTTGGAGCGGAAGCCGAGGAGGCCACCCTTCCCGTCGCTGATTTCATCTGCTCCGAAAGAGTTGCGGTGGAAAGGAAAACGCGGGATGATTTTGAGAAATCCGTAATGGACATGCGCCTTTTTGAGCAATTGAAGAGATTGAAGGAAAGCTATCCCCGCGTCGTTGTGGTTGTTGAGGGCGAGGGCAATTCCGGGATGCTCTCCAAGGAATCCCTCATGGGCGCTTATTCCTCCGTCCTCGCGGATTTCGGCGCCTCCCTTTTCTTCACGAGGAACGCAGAAAAAACAGCCGAACTCGTATTCTTCATCGCGAAGCACGAGCAGCTCGCGGAGAAAAAGCCCATGCGCGTGACGGGCGCACGGAAAGGATTGACGATTGCGCAGAACCAGAAAGCAATAGTGGAGATGCTCCCGATGATTGGGCCCAAAATAGCGGATTCCCTTTTGGAGCATTTCGGCAGCGTCTGGGGCGTCTTCAACGCCAGCGAAGAAGAGCTATTGAAGGTGGAGGGGCTCGGGGCGAAGAGGGCCCGTGCAATAAGGAATACAATAGACGGAAAATACGTGAAACCTTCTTCTACTTCTTTTGAAGATTGAGGTGCTCCAACAAGTAATCTATTACGTGCTCCTGGAAATGCCTATTTGTAGGATGCCCAAGCTCCGCCCCTGCCTGCAGAAGGTAAGGATGCGGGGAGAAGTGCGGCACCGTGACCACATACCCCTCCAAATCCGCGGATGCGAATATGTTTCCCATCTCGCCACGCGCCCCATAAATCTTCCTTATGAAGTCCGAGCGCATCGCCTCCTCCTTCTTCAAAATCCGCCCCTCCACGTTCTGGTGCTGGAAATTGAAGGACATTGCATGCTCCTCCGCCTCCCCGGAAAGGAGGTTCTTCGCCTTCTTCCTGCAATCCACGGATATGGAGAGGTTTGAGCCGTCCCATTTCACCTTGTATTCATCTTTTGTAAAATGGAATAGAAGATAATGCCCGAAGAATGTGCTTCCCGCATCCTGCGCAACGGACTTGCTGAACAATACCAGATAATCCCCCGAAAAAAACAGGGAACGGGTGGAGCCGCCGGAGAACATCGCGCCCATCTTGTTTCCGTCCAGCATCAGCTGCTGGAAATAATTATTTATGAGAGTATAAGAGTTCCTCGCCTCAAACAGCGGCTCGTGCAATACCGGAGGAAAGTTTATCGTGGTCAGGAGCGAACGCCCCACGGAAGGGAATTTCTCCTCCTTCCCCCTTGTTTTCTCAATGAGGTTCAAATCCTCCTTCACGGAGGCGTCCATCCTTGATGCGTAAGAAGAAGTTTCTGCTGCAGTGCAGAGCCGGCACATCTCAGTTCCCGGCTTTTGGCTTCGGGTTCGCTTTCTTCCCGGCTCCGGAATCTTTCTGCGGAGCGCCCGCCTTCTCTGCGCCGGCAACGGGCGTGCCCGCCTTCTCCTCCCCTTTCCCTATGTCTATCTTCGCAAGGCCGGGCACGCGGCTCTTGAGCGAAATGAGCAATAATGCCTTCCTCGTCTCGTCTTCATTTCCCTTCAGTTCCTTGAACCTCAGCCTCAGCACGCCGTCCTTCAGGTCCCAGCTTTCCGCAACCCCCGAATCCTCGCAAATCGCCTTCACCTTGTCCTCCTGCTTATCAAAGACATTTACGAGCTTCAGGGTGTAATCCACCGGCTGCCCCGCGAAGGGGTGGTTGAAATCCACCATCACCCTCCCGTTGCCCACGCTCTTGACCGTTCCATACGTCCTGCCCTTGTCCGTGTCAACGTGTATCACTAGCCCGGGCTCGGGGTTCACGCGGTATTTCAGGAATTCGGAGAGGGACATTACCTTGAGCAGTTCCTTCTTCCTCTTGCCGAACGCCTTGTCCGGCCCGAGGCTCACCTTCTTCTCCTCGCCACTGCCCATCTTCCCCAGCGCCTCAAATAGGCCCGGTATTATCCGGTCAAACCCGTACGAGAGGAGCAGCGGCCCTTCCTTGCCGTGAAGCCTCCTCGCTATGTCCCCCGAGGTGGAGTCGAAGACGTTGCCGTCCCCGTCTTTGCCCTCCAGCTCGAGGAGTATGAGGTCTCCCTTGTTAACCATGAATTCACCTGTGTAAAAAGGGATTTTGCAGGGGAAGGTTTTAAATTCAGGCGGAGGGGGATTTAAAATAGCTTTGCGGGCTTAAGGATTAATCTGCCCCAGTAGCTCAGTGGTAGAGCGCTCGCCTTGTAAGCGAGAGGTCGGGGATTCAATCTCCCTCTGGGGCTAAATCCGCCGGATGCCGGCACGGGAGCATATTTAAATGGTTGCCATAGAATATCTACCAAATACTCATCCGAGTTGGTTTTAATGGGAAAGTTCGCGGAAGCTGACGCAGTCATTTCAAGGATCTGGATTTGCAGGAGATGCAAGGGCAGGAACAAGGCCGGCGCCAAAAGATGCCGGAAGTGCGGTTCCTCCTACCTCAGGCCCAAGAAGAAGGAGATCAGGGCCAAGAAGTGAGTGGGCCGGCCCGCCATATTTCATCCCCAGCGTGAGCCATGTGCGCGAATGCCTATCCGCCAAAAATCAGTTTATCCTCCGCTAATGGACAAGAAAACAAAAAACGGGGCCACGCCCCCGGCCCCACCCGCCTGTTCCCCGTACCCGCCTAGAAGAGGGAATCCCTCTTTGGACCCCTGTAGTTCTTGCCAACAAAGCTCGTGCGCTTCAGGGAATCAAGCCCTTCCGCCAGTTTCCTGCTCAATTCCTCCAAATCCATTTTCCCCACCTCTGTGGAGAGGTCAAAGCGGCTTTATAAAAAGACCTGTAATGTGCGACAGGACAATTTCGGAAACACTTATAAAACCAAACTACCATACAGGATTATGGACCGCGCAAAGGTGAAGGAGGCGCTCGCCCTCGTTGGGCTCACACCCATAGACTCCGAGATATACCTATACGCATCCGCCACCCCCAACTGCAGGGCGGGCAGGATAATATCCGAGCTGGACCTCAACCGCTCCAAGGTGTATGACTCGCTCAACAAGCTCACGCGCTTGGGGCTCGTCTCCTGCGTCATGACCAATTACGTCAAGAGGTACGCCTCCACGGGCCCGGAGATGCTCAGGAGGATTTACGAGAGCCGCTCACAGGCGATGGGGGAAACGATTGATTACCTCTCCACGCTCAACATCGCCCCCGGAGAGAACGTGGGCGTGAGGATGCTTGACGGGGAGGAGGGCTACAAGTCCATCAAGGACCAGTTCCTTTCGCGCATGGGCAAGGGCGACGAGCTGCTCGTAATGGGCGCTCCCCTCGTTGTGTTCGAGCGGCTGGAGCACTACCTTTTGCAGTTCCACAGGCGCAGGCGGACCATGGGCGTAGACATGCGCGCAATCTACGACACGGACGTGAAGAAGTACGGCAAAATCCGGGAGAAATGGAGCCGCACGCAGGTGCGCTACCTCAACCGCGGCTCGGCCGCGTGGGTGGAGATATTCAAGGACGGCATACTCATCCCGGCTTTCGCCGAGCGCGCCATAACCATAGGGATTTCCGACCGCTCCATCGCCGCCTCTTTCCGGAACTATTTTGAGTCGCTCTGGAAGGGCGCGAGATAGCGGATAGCTATTTATAGAGATGCGGAGAATTATGCCGCATGGAGTTCAAATCCACCTCCGAAATCGTTCTTCCCAAGGACCCCCTTGAATGGGTGGTGGGGCAGGAGAACGCCGTCCGCATTTCGCGCATATGCGCCTCCCAGAAGAGGCACATGCTCCTTGTGGGGGCTCCGGGCACAGGGAAAAGCATGATTGCCCGTGCCATCTCTTCTCTTCTTCCCAAGCCGAAATCCGAAATTTCCGTATTGCACAACCCATCCCGCCCTGAGAAGCCCACGCTTTCCGTGCGGAGTGGGGAGATGCTCAAAAATGAAAAGCCGAAGGAATTCGGCCTTGTGCTCCTTCCCGGCGAGACTCCTGAATTCGTCTCCGAGCAATTGGGCATGCGATGCAGGAGGTGCGGGGGGCTTTCCCACTCGCGGATACCTACCTGCCCCCATTGCGGAGCGGAGAAGGTCCGCCGCCCCATCCTTGGATTGGGCGGTCCCGACCACTCCCAGAAAACCATCGTGGAGGCGGTGCGCCTGCGAAAAGATGGGAGCGAGGAGATGATTATTTATGAGCGGACTAGTGACGACCGCGTCCGCATGCTCACCGAAAAAGAGATGAAGGACAGGAAGGATTACGAAGCGAAACTCATGAGGAAAGTGATTGTTCCTTTGAACCGCCCGACATTCGTCCAAGTTGTCGGGAATAACGAAACCGAACTCCTCGGCGACGTGAGGCACGACCCGTATGGGGGGCACCCGGAAATCGGTACGCAGCCATACACGCGCGTGGTCGCAGGGGCCGTCCATGAGGCGCATGAAGGAGTATTATTCGTGGATGAGATGGCCACCCTTGGCGAAACACAGCGCTTTTTGCTCACCGCGATGCAGGAGAAGAAATTTTCCATTACCGGGAGGAATCCCAATAGTGCAGGTGCCGCAGTAAGAGTAGAGGATGTGCCCTGCAGCTTCATTTTGGTAGGGGCGATGAACATAAACGACCTCGCCAAGCTCAGCCCGGCCTTGCGCTCCCGCATAAGGGGCAGCGGCTACGAAGTCCTTCTTAATACAAACATGGAGGACACCCCTGAAAACCAGATAAAGGTCACGCAATTCGTCGCGCAGGAGATTAAGGGCGACGGAAAAATACCGCACGCCTCTTCCGCAGCAGTGGATGAAATCCTAGAAGAATCCAGAAGGATATGCAGGGCGGCGGATGGAAAGAAAGGGCTTACCTTGCGTTTCCGCAATCTCTCCGGCTTGATTCGCCTCGCAGGGGATTTGGCAAAATCCGAGAAGGCGGAACTGATTGAAAAGGCGCACGTTCGCTCCGCTGTGCAGTTCGCCAAATCCGCGGAGGAGCAATTAGAGGATAAGTACGAGAACCCCTGGAGCGCAGGCATGGCGGACTTCGGAGTCCGCAGCAAAAAGGGAAGCGAAACCGTGTAGGGAAAAATGAAGATACGGATTATACTAAAATCATAAATTCTAATTTTGGAATGGGCGTAAGGTTCTTAATGCTAGTCTGGGTTGTCCTTTCGGGTGAGATTCTCAAAAATCTCACTTACAAGGTGTTATTATGGCAAAAAAAAGCAGAGGCGGAAGAATGACCGCGGCTAAAGGGCGTGCATCAAAGAGCAAAGGCGGAAAAGGCAGGGTCAAGAGGCGCCCGGCAGGAAAAAAAATCATGAGGAGCTAGTTTTTTTGTAATTTTATTTTTTATATTTTCATATATCCAGGGATAGTTTTGGCTCCACAGCCCCGGGCCATCAGAAGAATGATAACACTTATTAATTTTCGCTAGGATGCAAAAACCATGACAAGGTATATAGAGGTCGGAACCCTCCTGGTTGCCCTGATTGTGCTCTGGCTTTTGCTGGTGTTCATCAACAACCCGGTTGCGCTGCTCATCAACTCTATCATAGCGATTGTCATCCTGTTCCTCCTGAATGCCATCTTCGGCCTGGGGATTCCAATCAACATCATTACGGTGCTGATAGTCGCCATCGGGGGCATAGTCGGCCTCCTGCTGATAATCATCCTGAGGATGATGAAAGTTGCGTTCGTCTGAGGTGCATGATATGTTTGAACTTGTTGGACTGCTGATTGCGCTGGTAATAGTCTACCTCATACTGAGGTTCCTGAAGGACCCGATGTACATAATAGCGAACTCAATCATGGGCATCGTGATATTCTTCGTCCTGAACCTCTTCGGGTTTGGCATAACGATTGACCTTTTCTCAATCGGGATTGTCGCCATCGGCGGAGTGGCAGGCGTCCTGCTGGTGCTCATCTTCCACTTCCTCGGGCTTGCATTCTGAGCGGTGGATTATGCTGGCTTAAGCGTTGCATTTAATAGTAGCCATGCAAGAAGGGAAGCGAAACTGTCTAGATATATTCTCCTATTTTTCCCTAACTTTAAAGATTTTCCAAGCAATAAGCGTCAGGAAACCAGCCGTTAATACTGAGCCTAATATCACTGCAAGCATATCTATTTTACCATCAAAAATACTTTCTATCCAATAAAGCACTGCAAATAAAAAGAACAATTTTAAGAATAAATTCTTGCTAGGCGCGTCTCCAGATTTTTTTTCCATATTTATCTTCGTGATGCGCATAATTTTTAATCTTTGAGTTTAATACCTACTTAGGGCACCATGCTACCAATCGGAAATTTTGAAGTTGGTCTTTTTGTTGTTATAGCTTCAGTTGTGGCATTTGCAATTGGCTTTGCGATAACATTTGCTCTGAAAACATGTCAAGAAAAAAAACACGTCTTATTTTATTTAGTAGTCCTCCTATCCATAGTTTATCTAGGTTATATGCTCTTTTTGGACGAAGACATATTATTACTGCGCATGTATGCTCCAGTACTGTACTTCGGATTTCTATTATTGATAGCATTATACGCCTTATTTTTCTATGCCGTGTACAAGTGGAGCTTGCTTTCATACGTGGTGATGGCCATAATAGCTTTATTTGCTGGACTTCTTTTTAGCGCTGAGTTAAATATTGTTTCTGAATTGATGGCTCAGAGTGGGGCGAGTCCATATGAGATAAATGATTTTGCATCATCCTTCTCAAATATGGCGGTTTACGGAATGTTTGGTGATTTCATAAAATTTGGTCTTTTGCTTGGTGCTAAATACAAGTTTCTCAAATGATTTGATACAATATTAACTTTCATCAATTTCCATACCATACTTTTCAATTAAACCTGAATAGATAGTGTAATCGCTCCAATCTTGATATACATCACCGCCTTCCAATTCATTCCTTATTCTAATGAAATCTCGTGCATCCGAATACTCTTCTGAAACACTATCAAAAGATGCTCCATCGTTTACAAATATCATGTTAGGTTCTGAGACTAATTCACCAACACCTACATATTCCCCTTGGTCGTCAGTTACTATGCTTGGGACAGTAGATTCAATAAAACAATGACCGCTGTGTTCCCAACCATACTGTGTCGGACATTTTATGCCCACTGCTTCATGGGATTGTTCTTCATAATTTAATAGAACCGTTCCATATCCTAGTTCGCGCAATAAGAAAGCCAATAACTTTGCTTTCTCTCCACATACCCCCTTCTGATCGTATAATACTTCATATGGATATCTGCCGGTTAAATCTCCAGAATATAAACCATCCCAATCATAGGGAATTGACTGTACCAAACTTATCGCAATTCTTGCCTGGTCATCTTCATTATCTGTTTCGTGTTCAATTGCCCATATTAGGGGCCTGAGATGCTCCTCTTGCAGAGGTTCATCAATGATACTCAATTCCATTTCACCTTGCGATGGGCAGGTGAAACTGCATACAACTGACCTCGGCTTATTAGCGAGGTAGTTATTCAAACCCCCATAAACGGTGTAGTCGATGCTTCTTTTCTGGCCCCTCAATGTATACTCAAGAGAAATCTGCTTAGGACTGGTCATGTACCTAGAAACGCAAGATTCCCCTGAAGTTACGTAGTCTAGAGGGCAACCGCAAGTTCTTGCCTTTTGTATCAAGTTCCCTTCTGAACAATAGAGCGGCTTATCATCAGAACAACTATCATAAAGTGTCCCATCTTCGCAATGCGGCGGTTCTACACATGTAGTTCCATTCTCAATTAAGCCGCCGGAACAACCACATAGGTCAGCTCTGTTCGTCAAAATACCATCCAAACAGTATAACGGTTGGTTTTGAGAGCAATGTTCTGTTGAAGTGTTATCAGCACACCTCCCTGCTTCTTCGCAAAATTCTCCGTTCATGGTGGAATTTGGAGGACAGCCACATAGGTCTGCTCTCTCGCTTATGTTTCCATTTGAACAATAAAATGGGCGGTTGGACGAACACTGCCCATTCGGAGTGCCATCTGCGCAGTTTGTTGCAAGTAATGCGGCGGAACCCGCCACGCTATTCATTTGTAGCAGCACTACAAAAAGTACAATCATAGCCAATACCGCAATCGCCAAGCACTTGATGTATCTTTCTATTTTACGACTCATTTGGGAATCTTCGTACGACTTTTGATTATAGGGTGCTTTCCAGACAACGTTTGTTTCGGCGATTTCTTCATGTCTGGGATATCGTCTAGAGCTGGTTAATCTTTCCAACGCTTCTTTTGATTCTAATTCCTGTGTTCTTATCCTCTCTTTATACACTTCAAGATAAGGAATGCACGGATGTCCGCCCTCTTTGTGCCATTCTTCCATGAACCGCCGGTCTTCTTCGCTCGTAGTTGTAAAACTCGGTGAACCTGGCGGCGTAGCTCTCAAGTGTTTTCCGCAGAAAAATTCGCCGCAGTAATGACATCTATGGACATGTGTTCTTTGTTTGCATAGATGATAGAAGCAAATGCCCCGCCTAAAGTTCCTAAATCTTCTTCCCACTACACTATGAAGTTGTAAATACTTATAATTCTTGCATCAACCGCATAAAGAACCGTTCAAAGCGTCTCAAAGCGTAGTTCGTCTATCTGCTTGAGGTTTTTGGGCTCATTTTTGCTTGCCCCGCAGGGTATACCCAAAGGCAGAGCGGAAGCGAGGCGTGATGCCTCGCTGGAGCGAGAAAAAAGGAGAAATGCTCCCGCCGAGACCGAGCCCCGTGGTTCTTTGCTCTCCATCATTCCGCCCCAGCTATGGCAACTATCTTTCTGGCCCTTTGCGGCCTCTTGTAACCATGGTTACATTCACTTCTGCGGAGTCCGCTTCGCCAGGATATCCAGGAGCGTGTCTACCTTGATGCGCAGCTCCCTCTGTTCAGTCTGGAGGGCCTGGATCTCTTTTCCCTTATTCTCTCCGGATTCCGCAACTTTCAGCATATCTCTGATTATTTCATAATCCTCCGGGGTATCTGTGATGATGAGGATTGGGGACCTGCATTTATCCACCATGAGCACTCCAGCTTCTTTTCTGTTATGCTCCTCCCACCCTGCCGAAACTAGGCCATCCCGGATCTCTTTTGTGACCGCGAATAAACCTCTTTTTGTTTCGTAACCAGTATCTTTCTCCTTCGATGTGGTGATGTGGAATGTGAGCCTTCCGTTGGCTAACTCCTGCATGGCAAGATGTTGTTTAACCATATCTATATTCCTTTCCATGTTAGTAACCCTATTATAACACTATTATTCTCCTGTTATGTTTTTATTTAAAAACCTTTCGTTTTTCGTGGGTTAAGGTTTATTAAGTTTCTGTTATTAACCGAATAACAGGTAGTCGCATGCCACGGAAAAACGCACCCGCCCGGAAGAAGGTTGATCGCAAAAAAACCACTCATTCTGGGGGCTGGGCGGCCTCCGGGCTGGGAACTATCTGTCGGGGGGTTCGGAGACGCAAAGTCCAACCGGGCCCCCCGCTCTATTCTGCTCAACAAGGTGAAACTATGACTGAAAAACAGGTAGCAGTTTTGGTGGAGACCCTTATAGACGCCCAAAAAAGCGGACTGGACTTGGAGAAGCACAAGGACCGCATAATAGAGGCTGCAAAGACCGCATTCGCGCGCCTTACGCCCGCGAAGCTGGAGGAGCTCGCCAAGGCCAAGGAGAACGTGGACGCGGTGCTGGACGGCAACGGCACGATGAAGATGGGGCGGGCCTATGGACACTAGTCCTAAGCAGAA
The DNA here is from genome assembly GCA_041653635.1 of Candidatus Micrarchaeia archaeon. Classification (GTDB taxonomy): domain Archaea; phylum Micrarchaeota; class Micrarchaeia; order Anstonellales; family Bilamarchaeaceae; genus CAIXOA01. Next base: position 423 of record JBAZFC010000002.1, on the reverse strand, counting down.
GCGGGCCGAGGCGGAGTTGCAGGATGAGGCCCGCGCAGAGGACGCCCAGGAGGCCTGCGCGCAGGAGCAGCGCATAGAGGCGGGACGCAGGGAGTACGAAGAATTGAAGAACAAGAACACCAACCCTGCCCCGCACGTCCAACTCTGCAACTTTGAGGCGCGGGATGAGAAAATCATGGAGAGGCATATCCTCGCAGGGCTCAAGGAGCTCGGGATGGATGTCGCCGCGATAATTCCGAGGAAGAGCGCGTGAAAGACCTGGAAATCCGCAAGAAGGCGCGGGTCAACGTTCGTGACCTCTTATTTGAAATCGTGGAGCAGGACGAGGCGGATTTCTCGGAAAAAAGGCACCTTGGATATGTATACATAATAGAGAAGGGCCGCAACACGGTGCCCGCCTTCCTATGGTCGCTGGAGAAGGTC